>JACMMN010000371.1 GCA_014379075.1 Pyrinomonadaceae bacterium
GACTGGTTCTACGTCGAGAACATGCACGGTTTCGAATGGGCAAAGATTCGCGACGATTATAAGAAATGGCTGCCATACGTCAATCATCGTTCCGATCTGAATTACATAATTTCCGAAATGAGCTCGGAATTGACTGTTCAGCACGCCTACATCGACGGCGGCGATTTTAACCTGCCGCCTCGGGTGCGAGTCGCGCTTCCCGGAGCCCGATTTGAGCCGGATAAAGCCGCTGGCCGCTACAAGATCACCAAGATCTTCGGCGGGCAGAACGAAGAGGATATTTACCGCTCGCCTCTCACTGAAGTCGGCAATGATGCGAGAGTAGGCGATTATGTTCTCACGATCAATGGCGAGGACGTTCGCACAGACCGCGACATTTACTCATATCTCCGTGGGAAATCAGACTCGACGGTAACCCTAACCCTAAATACCACAGCAAATACCCAGGGAGCCAGAACGGTCACTTTCCGCCCGATCAACAGCGAATCTGACCTGATATATCTGGACTGGATCGAGGCTAACCGCAAACGTGTCGATCAAATGACCGGCGGACGCGTCGGCTACATCCATATTCCCGATATGGGAGCGGCGGGAATTCGTGAGTTTATAAAGTGGTATTACCCGCAGCTAAACAAAGAAGGTTTAGTTGTCGATGTCCGTGCCAACGGCGGCGGCAACGTCTCGCGGATGCTAATAGAGCGGCTGAGGCGAAAGGTGCTGGGCGTCAATTTCGGCCGCGGCAACGAAGACGGAAATACATATCCCGACGGCGTCTTTCAGGGCCCGATGGTCGCGATCTTAAACGAGAATTCGGCGTCCGACGGCGATATTTTCCCTTACATGTTCCGAGAAGCCGGCCTCGGGCCGCTCGTCGGAAAGCGTAGCTGGGGCGGAGTAGTGGGCATCACGAATCGCGGAAACCTGATAGACGGCGGCGTCGTAAACGTGCCGGAGTTTGCGCTGGCAAACACCAAAGGCGAATATATCATCGAAGGCTACGGCGTCGATCCCGACATCGAGATCGAAAACGACCCGAAATCCATCATCGCCGGACGCGACCCGCAGCTCGAACGTTCGGTCGAAGAAGTAATGAAAAAATTGACACAGCCGGTTAAATTGCCGAAGCGTCCTGTCGATCCGAATAAGACAGGTAACAAATAATTTATGAGTAAAACTACTCCGACGAATGTGCTCGCAAACTGTATTTGGGCCTGTTCTTTCACTCTGTTGTGCAGCCTCGGCATCAGTGCCCAAGCCGCGTCTGGTAACAAATCCGAGGAGAAATCACAGAAATCTGAAACGGTAAAAATTAAGAAGCGTCCGAATGCTTCTTACACCATTGAAGGGAGAAAAGCAGGCGTCGAAGGCAGAGTTCGACTGAAGGTTACATTCAAATCGAATGGGGATATCGGAGATTTGGTTGATGTAACACGGAAAGAAGACAAAGAGCGAATGGCTCAGGCTGGACTGACTCAGCAGGCCATTGACGCAGCAAGGAAAATAGAATTTGAACCGGCGAAAAGAGAGGGTAAACCCACTACTGTGGTGAAGCAGGTTGAATATGTATTTACTCTCTATTGATCTAAATGCTGCATTTATTAGAAGTCCATAATCTACAAACACATTTTCCCACCCGTGCGGGTTTGGTGAAGGCGGTCAATGATGTCAGTTTTTATATTGACGAGGGTGAATTGCTCGGCCTTGTCGGCGAATCGGGCTGCGGCAAGTCGATCACGGCGCTTTCGATAATGAAGCTGATCTCCGCTCCCGGAAAGATCGTCGGCGGTTCGATAAAGTTCAAGGGCGAAGAGTTGACGACAGCGAGCGATGACCGGATGCGGGCGATTCGCGGCAACGACATCGCGATGATCTTTCAGGACCCGATGACTTCGCTGAATCCGGTTTATACGGTCGGAGAGCAGATCAGCGAAGCGTTGCGGCTGCACCGCAAGCTTGATAAGAAAGCCGCGTGGGCAGCGGCGATCGAGTCGATGAGGGAAGTTTCGATCCCTGCGCCCGAACGCCGTGCAAATGATTATCCGCATCAACTCTCGGGCGGGATGCGGCAGCGTGTGATGATAGCGATGGCACTCGCCTGCGATCCTGAATTGCTGATCGCAGACGAGCCGACGACTGCTCTGGATGTTACGATCCAGGCGCAGATCCTCGAACTCCTCAACGACCTTCGCAAAACCCGAAAACTTTCAGTGCTTCTTATAACCCACGACCTCGGCGTAGTCGCCGAAACCGCCGACCGCGTCTGCGTGATGTACACCGGTAAGATCGTCGAAGAATCCGGTGTCGATGAACTATTCGAAAAGCCGAAACATCCTTATACGCAAGGCTTGCTCGAATCCGTTCCGAAACTCACTGCCCGTGATCTGGCAAAATCTTCGCGTCTCCAGACCATCGAAGGCGTTGTGCCAAGTCCGACAGCTCTTCCGCCCGGCTGCCATTTTGCTCCGCGATGTATTCACAGAATGGACATTTGCGTGCATCGGCCGATTCCGTTGTTTGAGTTTAAAGGAGACGTAAAGGTGCGATGCGTACTTTATGACGAATCGAATAAGTTTGAAATCGCCCGCGAAAAGGTTTTGGCCGCTGAATTGTAAATGGAAAACACCGCTGCGAAAACTCAAAAACAAGAATTGGTTCGTATTCGAAACCTCGTAAAGCATTTCGCCGTCGATAATAGTGACGACCTCGTACAGGCGGTGGACGACGTGTCATTCGACATCTTGTCCGGCGAAACACTCGGGCTGGTTGGTGAATCGGGCTGCGGAAAGACCACCGTCGGACGCTGCTTGCTCCGTTTGAACGAACCCACAAGCGGGGAAGTTCTATTCGAAGGGCGAAACATCATTGGGTTGCCGACCAATGAAATGCAGCTGCTCCGCCGAGAAATGCAGGTCATTTTTCAGGACCCGTATGCCAGCCTTAATCCGCGATTGAGTATTCTTTCCATCGTATCCGAACCGTTGAAGATCCATGGTGTTGGCGACAAGAACGAACGTAAAGATCGGGTGGCGGATTTGCTCAAGAAGGTTGGGCTTGACCCTGAATACATGCACCGTTACCCGCACGAATTTTCGGGCGGACAACGGCAGCGAATAGGCATTGCAAGGGCATTGGCGCTGAATCCAAAGCTAATAATATGCGACGAACCGGTTTCCGCTTTGGACGTTTCCGTTCAGGCGCAGGTCGTTAATTTACTTCAGGATTTGCAGCAGGAATTCGGCCTCACCTACCTTTTTATTTCACACGGCCTCGCCGTCGTCGAGCATATTTCGGATCGCGTAGCCGTCATGTATCTCGGCAAGATCGTTGAGATCGCGGATGCAAAAGAGCTTTACGATAAACCTCTGCACCCGTATACTAACGCTTTGCTTTCGGCAATTCCTGTCCCGAACCCGAAGCAGAAACGCGAACGGATAATTCTGAAAGGCGATGTTCCGACGCCGATAAACCCACCCTCAGGTTGCCGGTTTCGGACACGATGTCCCATCGCGATTTCTGAATGTGCAGAGATTGAACCGCAGTTGCGTGAGATTGAGCCGGGCCATTTTGCTGCCTGTATCCGAGTCGATGGCTACAAGACATCGCCCGCTCCATTCGAAGAAAACTGAAACGTACCTTGAAAGATAAGCGTATCATCGAAAGACTCATTACCATTTGATTTATCTTCGGGCTGAAGTTAGCAGTAGCCGGAAACGCCAGACTACAAAAGGAGAAACTTGTTATGGAATCCGAAAACCAGACCGAATTGGAAGCCCCGACACCGCCGTCCGAACACATTGTTGGGGATCCGCCGCAAATGTCGGAAGTAGCTACGCTGGGCAACATTTTTTTTGAGCCCGGAAACACCTTCGAAGATCTACGACGCAAACCGAGATTTATCATTGGCTCTATTATAATCGCGTTGCTCGTGACCGCCTACGGATTTGCTTTATATTACAAGGTCGGCGACCAGGGTTACAGGCGATTTGCTGCGGAGCAAATGGATAAAAGCCCGCAAACGCAGGGTATGTCGGCCGAACAGAAATCAGACGCTATCGATCTGCAAATGAAGATCGGAGCGGGCGTTAGATACGGTATGCCTATACTCGTCTTTATCAGCTTACTTATCGGCGGATTGCTGTATTGGCTTGGTGCTAAGGCATTTGGCGGTACAGGAACATTTCTTCATAGCTTGTCGGTCTGGGTATATTCAACCCTGCCGCCCGCCATAGTGGGGATGATCGCGAATGTTGTTATCCTATTTTTTAAATCCGTCGACGAAATCGATATCGGGGCAAGCCAACGCGGCGTGGTAACGGCTAATCCGAGCTTTTTGATGGACGGCAAGGCTAGCCCGGTACTGGCGACCGTAATAGCTACGTTCGATCTTTTCTTTATTTGGGGATGGATTTTGGCGGCGATCGGTCTTCGTATCACGAACCGGATATCGTCAGGTTCGGCG
Organism: Pyrinomonadaceae bacterium; assembly: GCA_014379075.1. Lineage (GTDB taxonomy): Bacteria > Acidobacteriota > Blastocatellia > Pyrinomonadales > Pyrinomonadaceae > OLB17. The sequence goes on from JACMMN010000371.1 coordinate 4,460, forward strand.
TGGGCAATAGTCTTGATATTGGCCTTGGTAGGTACGGCCTTAAGGGTTATCGGAGCATTATTCTCCGGAAACGTCTCATAGGAGGTTTCGAGTTCCAAGTTTAAGAATATTGAACCTGGAACTCGGAATAACTAGAAAAGAGAACTACTCGTATCGTAAAGATTCTATCGGATCGAGACGTGCCGCCTTCCATGCGGGAAAGAGGCCGAATACGATTCCGATGCCTACGCTAGCAAAAAATCCTGCCACCGGTGCCCACCACGGGACGTAAGACGGCAGAACGAGTTTCACCAGTAGCGTCAGCAGCCAGCCTATTAAGAGGCCCAGCAATCCTCCAAAGCCTGTTAGCGTTGCTGCTTCGATCAAAAATTGTAAAAGGATATCACTTTGTTTTGCCCCGATAGCTTTTCGAATGCCGATCTCGCGTGTTCTTTCGGTAACCGAAACAAGCATAATATTCATCACGCCTATTCCCCCTATCATCAAGCCGATCGACGAAATAACGACCATTGCAATTGCAACACCTGCGGTAATAGACTGAAACTGATCGATAAGGCTCGCCGCGGTTTCCATGGAAAAATTATTAGGCTTTCCGTACTCTACCTGGCGGCGAACACGAAGAAGATCCTGCACATCGTCCTTGGCCTTTTCGAGCAACCCCTCACGAGCAACCGCCAAAATAAACAGGTCGTCCGCATTCGGCTTTAATTTCAGCGCGGCGCCCATAGGCATGTAAATGACGTTGCTTTGATCATTATTTCCGCCGCCGCCGCCGAAAAGCTGCTCCTTTTTCTCCAGGACGCCGATCACACGAAACTCAGTGCCGCCTATTTCCAGAGTTTCTCCGACCGCGGAACCGAAAGGGAAATAATTGTCGACTACCGACGATCCTATAAGGCAAACATTAGCCTTTGCTTCGCTCTCGGACTGAGCGAACCAGCGGCCGTCGATAAGAATCTCCGTGGTTGTCTTTTCGATTTCCGGCAATGTCCCTTGTAGTATCACGGCGGAAGAAGTTTTGCCGTTCTTTCCCGTAACCATCGTTTTCGAACCGAAAAAGTTATTTGAAACGTCTAAAAAGGGAACTGCGGTTTCTATAGCGGCAAGGTTTTTTATGGCCTCGGCGTCATCAACGGTCAATGGCTTTCGCATCCGTTCTTCGGGCGTTCGCCTTCCGTGGCTGAAACCGATATTGAATTTATAAAGAAAGATGGAACGCGTTCCGAACGACTCTACTTCCTTTTCAATCGCAACATTAATGCCGCTGATAATCGATGAGATCAGCATCACGGTTATTACACCGACGACCACACCGAAAATCGTAAGAAACGAACGCAGTTTGTTGCCGCGCAGCGTATCCAGCGCCATCTTTAGGTTTTCGTAAAATGAACTTGTAGCCAGTTTCATTATCTTAGTCCGCCCGCAATGCTTCGATAGGATCGAGTTGGGCTGCCTTCCACGCCGGGAACAGTCCGGCGAGAATTCCCACGACTGCGGAAACGCCGATCGCAATTACCGCCGCGTACCACGGGATAACCGTCTGAATAAACAGTGCGCTGATAATGACCCCTATAATTTTTGCCAAAATCAAGCCCGTCAGTCCGCCGATAGCAGACAATGTTGCGGCCTCCATCAAAAACTGTTTTAAAATGTCATTCTGACGAGCTCCGAGACTTTTTCTGATGCCGATCTCTTTCGTTCGTTCGGTTACCGCAACGAGCATAATATTCATAATGACAATTGCGCCCACGAGGAGAGCAATCGCCGGAACCGCAAGAATTACGATAAATGTTGTGCCGAACAAACTGTCACGTAATCCGGAAATCGCGTCCGGTGTGACAATTCCGAATGTATCTTTCTCGCCGAATTCCAGCTTACGCCTTTGCCGCATAAGGTTGCGGGCCTCGTCAACCGCATCTTTGAATAAAGCGTCGGACGGAGCAGTCGCTAAAAAATAGAGATAACGACCGCCCCTGAATCCTCCGAAATTCGAACCATAAGTTTTCAGGGGAAGCTGAACGAACGCATCCTGCGGCTGCCCGAAAACTGTGCCTTTTGCAACCCGGACACCGATAACTCTGTATGGAATGCCGCGAATGTCGATTTCCTGCCCGACGGGCGATCCCTGTGGAAACAGTTTATCCGCGACATCCGTGCCGATAAATGCCACGCGCATGGAATTGTTATTCTCCGCATCGGAAAAATATCGCCCCTGGGCCACATCGACATTTTCAATCTCTCCTATAATTGGTTCGGCCCCGTCGACTGTTATGTCTTCCATCGTTTCGTTGCCGACCTTCAGCGTCCGCCTGTTTCCGCCGGCTTTTGCACCGATCTTTTCCATTATTACCGCCCGGCCGCGAAGGTATTCCAGGTCTTCAAGAGTAAACTCCTTATTTCGACGCTGGGCCTCGGCGATCGTGTCTGTGTCCTTAAAATCCTCGAAATTGAATCGTTGGATCGTAAAGGAATTTGAGCCGATGCCCGCAATCTTTTCATCGATATAGGCATTGAAACCCTGGAGAACGGAAAATACGACCATGAACGCCATTACCCCGATGATCATTCCAAGTAGCGTCAGAAATGACCGCAGTTTATGGGCCCAAATAGCTGAGATCGCAAGTTTTAACGTTTCGGTAAAATCCATGTAATTAAATGCCGTACAGCATTTAATAATACGCGAATTCTTACAAAAGGTTTAGCGTGGCTCGGCGGTAGAGTGTCCGCGGTTGATTTTGCGAAAAATAGGAAATAAAAAAAACGACACTCTATTAAGTATCGTTCTAAAATAAGAGGCCAAAAAAGAGTTACGAGGAGCGGGTCATTTTATCCGTTCATCTTTCTCGATCTGCCCGTCGCGGATCGTAATTACACGGTGCGCCCGTTCGGCGACTTCATGCTCATGCGTTACCACAATTATCGTGTTGCCTTCTGCATGCAGCTTCTCAAACAGGGCCATGATCTCGACGCTCGTCTTGGAATCCAGAGCTCCAGTGGGTTCGTCGGCTAGGAGAATCGACGGATGATTTACCAATGCCCGGGCAATCGCAACACGTTGGCGCTGGCCGCCGGAAAGCTCGTTCGGACGGTGCATTACACGGTCTCCCAGCTCTACCGATGCCAGTGCAGCCTGAGCTTTGTCGTTTCTTTCCCCGGCACGCATACCCGCGTAGATCAAAGGCAGTTCGACATTGTGAAGGGCGGTCGCCCGAGCAAGCAAATTAAAAGTCTGAAAGACAAAACCGATCTCCTTATTTCGGATTCGGGCAAGTTCGTCGTCGGTCATTGTAGAAACCAGATGGCCATTGATCCAGTATTCGCCCTTTGTAGGAGAATCCAGGCAGCCGATCAAATTCATTAGTGTGGATTTACCTGAACCGGACGGCCCAATAATTGCCAAATACTCACCTTTTGCGACCTCAAACGAAACGTCGCGCAAAGCATGAAGTTCTTCGACGCCCATCTGGTATGTTTTCCAGATGTTATGCATCGAGATCAGATTTTTAGCACCGGCCGCCACTACTTGTTCGCCGGCAGGCTGCGTTCCACTTTCGTTTTCCATGAATCTATACATTCTTACTATTCCAGCGGCCAGGTTTAAGATTCCTAATTCGATAAACTGGGGATTTGGAATTTGAAATTATCTCATCAGGATTTAGCTGCTGTGTCGCCTTCCTTCTTTTCCTGTTTTTTAACGACCGCGTCTTCCTTGAGCGTGTTTAGAATACGGCTCGGACCAGTAATTACCTCGTCGCCCTCCGAAAGCCCCGATGTGATCTGAATATCAGCTTCGCCCGTAATTCCGGTTTCTACAGGTCTAAACTTTACCTTGTTGCCGTCAAGCACATATACGCCTTTAATTGGTTTAGGCTTGTCGGCCGAAGATGGAGCATTCCCCTGAATTGTCGGCTCGGGAGATCCTTCCGGCTTCTTTTCGACAACGGCTTGAAGCGGAACCGCCATGACATTTTGAGCGGTTTTAGTGGTGATCACAGCGGTGGCGCTCATACCCGGACGTAGGCCATCCTGAATTTCCGGGGCTAAATTTACCAACTGAATAACTACCCGGAATTCCTTCGCTTCCTGAACATTGATGTTGGTTGACAGTCCACCGCTCGTCTGAGATTTGCCTACGGCGAGCGGCGTCTTCTGCAATACTTCACCTTCGATCTCTTTGTCGCCGAAAGCATCGACCTTTATCTTCGCTTTTTGTCCGACTTCGACCTTATCGATCTCGGTTTCATCAACTTTTACTTCGACATTGATGGTAGACATATCCGCGATCGTCAGCAACGCTGTCGTGGAGAGGCCAGCGACCGCAAACGTTCCGACTTTCGACGGAATCTCGGCGATCACACCGTTTATCGGAGCCACCTGCAGCGTTTTGTCGCGTTGATTTTTCTGGCCCCGCAAAAAAGCGGACTGCTGGGTTGCTCTTGACTGGCTCGAATTAACCCCGAGATTGGCAGTGTCAACCGCCCGTTTCGCATCCCGAACCGAAACCGCCTGTTGGTTTAACCGGGCGGTCGCGTCCTTAACCGAAATTCTCTGCGATTCCAGCCTTGCTCGCGACGTAGTTAAGGAAACGCGGGCATTTTCTACACGATCTTTAGCGCTGTCATATTCCTGGCGCGCGATTACGCCGCTTTCGAGCAGTTCCTCGCTTCGCTTGAGTTCGCGGTTGGCGGCGTTAACTTCTACCTGGGCCCGATCCACTTCGGTCTGAGCCGTCACGACACCCTGACGAGCGTTATCGATCGCGACCTGCGAAACATTCAATCCCTGTTGGGACTGAGCAAGATTGTTTTGAGCGGCCGATACCTGAGACTGGGAAACCCGGACGTCATCCTGAGCGGTTTGAAAAGCGGCTACCTGGGCATCTGTACTCGATTCGAACTGGTTGGGATCGAGCCGTACCAATTGCTGGCCTTTTACGACTTTCTCACCCTCCTTTACGTAAATCTCTTCAATTCGTCCCTGAACCTCACTCGTCAGGTTCATGAACTGGATCGGACGGATCTCCCCAGAAGACGTCACGGTCGAGCGTAATTCGGGCCGCATCTCGACCTTTATCACGGTAACTTCGGGCGTATCCTTGCGGGTGGCGAAGATGCTTGCAATAATAACGATCAGTAGCAAGGTTGCCACCGAACCGCCGATGATGATTTTTTTCTTACGGCTCAATGCCATAGTTCCATTTCCCCTATAAACGAAGATTGTAAATTTCTTAATTATTATCGGCAATTTCTCGCCAAAAGTGCGTCAAGCCGTTATTACGACAGTGATATTGTCATTGTTTCAAAAAAGTGAGATTCGAATAGCCGCCGCCGCCGACGCACTAATCAATAGGGCTTTATTTGTTTGACCTTTGTTAACCTTCGATTTACGATTTACGAACAACAAATTAACAGGTAAAATGCATTAGCCTTATGAATGGGCTGAAGTCAGAATTTACTCGCTAAGGTGATATAAAGTAAATGTTAAGATGCCAAACTTGCGGAGCCGAAAATCGGATTGGTTCGCAGTACTGCGATGAATGTGGTACAAGGCTGGTATTGAGAGCAGACAATGGCGTCGGAAGCACGGAAGCTCGGCCGCAGGTTTCAGGGAGTTCCGGTATTCGTGCCGCGAATATTACTTCGGTAGGAATTCCGCCGCTAGTTCAATCGGTGCCAGCGGAAATTGAATCGCCCGATCAAATCGATCAAAAGATAAAAGGCATTCATTCCAGGCTGATCATCGAGCGCGGAATGTCGGCCGACACTGAGTTTGCCCTGTCAGCCGAGGAGTCTTACATCGGCCGATGGGATGCTGACAACGGGATTTTCCCGGATGTCGATCTTGATTCTCATGATCCTGACGCGAAGGTCTCTAGACGTCATGCCCGCATCGCATTTCGCAATGATATATATATGATCGAAGATCTGGGTTCAACTAATGGAACTTTCGTTAACCGCGGACGGCGATTGCTGCCCGGATCGCCGCAGGTTTTGAGCGAGGGTGATGAGATAATCGTTGGCAAAACTTTCTTAAGGTTTCATATCAATAGATAGTCTTGAAAGGCTTCGGATTAAAATAAAATAATGACTTGTCACGAATGCGGCTCGGATGTCGCCGAAATTGATGTTTTTTGTCCGTTTTGTGGTATCACCCTGGAACCGCCGGTGAAAGCTGAGACTGCGGCCGATGATTCCATGGAACGCACCATAATGATTCAGCATGCTAATTTGGCGGGCATAAACAAGGCACCCGAGCCATTTAAGGCGGACGACGCTATAGCTCCGCTTACTCCTCTGACCGCCGACTCGGCTAAAGAAACGTCCGGTTCGACCGGCACAGTTGGTAACTTGCCGGGCACTGCCGATCAGCCCGAGACCGTAGATAAAAAGGAATCTGAGCCATCGCTAAGTCCTATCGGCAATGATAGCGATATACCCGCTCCACGCATCTTGGACGATCTCTCCAAAACGGCCGATAATGTCGCAATGTCGACGTCAGAATACGCATTTGGGCATAAGGAAAATGACGCGGAACGCATCAAGGACGAGGTGCCGGGTTACATTGAAGACGTTCCTGTGAGCAGCGATGAAGCTAGTTTCGATTCGATCGACGGGAGGGAAAATGTAGTTGTATCTGGCATCGAGCCGGATGAAGAAATGCCGGTTGCCGTGGACGATAGTTTTCAAGCGCTTCCGGACGAAATTTCGGTCCCGGAAGACGACTCGGCGGAATCCGAACCCTTAGTTCCGGAAAGTGATGAAGAGGCGAAGGTCGCCGCTCCGATCATCTTTTCAGGCGTGAACGAGAGTTTGTACGAGGAGCGGTTCGATGTCGAGAATTCGGAAATCTCCAAGCCGCTGCAAGACCTGGACGTGCACGACGCTTTTGCTTCCAATTCTACATTTGATTCCGTAAGAATAATGGAGAATAAGCCGGGGCTTACGCAAGACGATGTAGATACGCGGATAGCGGGATATCCCAATCAGCCTGCTAGCCAGCCGCCGAAAGCGGACATTCCTGAAAAACCGGCATCTGCGTCGACCGGCCCGGCAATTCCGCCAACCGCGGAACGCATCGGCGTCGATACAGACGGAAAAAAGACCAACAAACTTAAGGCACTGACCGAGGGAACCGTGCTTAATACGCGTTACGAGATCGTTAGGAAGGTCGGCGGCGGCGGAATGGGAGCCGTTTATCTCGCCAGCGATAACAATCTCGGCGGCGTTCTGCGGGCAGTAAAGGAAATGGTGCAGGCCCATATAGAAGATGAGCAGCAGGAAAAGGCGATCAACGATTTCAAACGTGAATCGATGATCCTGTCCACGCTCGATCACGCGGCGATTCCGACAATTTACGACTATTTCTACGACGAGAAAGAGATGCGTTTTTATCTCGTAATGAAATATATCTCGGGCGGCGACCTATCTTCCAGACTGCGTTCGGCTCCGGAAGGGAAGATCGATGAAAAATGTGTTACCGAATGGGCGATCCAAATAATCGATGTCCTCCATTACCTTCATAATCAGCCGACGACTATAGTGTATCGCGATCTCAAACCTTCGAACATAATGATCGACGGTAATACCGGCCGTATAATGTTAATCGATTTTGGAATTGCCCGGTCGATCCATCAAAAGGAAGAAAAGGGCGTTACGGCGGTCGGCACAATGGGTTACGCACCGCCGGAACTTTTTAGCGGAAACGTGGAGCCACGGTCCGATATCTACAGCCTGGGCTCGACGATGTTTCATTTGCTGACCGGTGCGGACCCGCAGAGCAACCCGCTTCTGATCTTCGATTTCCAAAAAAATCCTAGGCCGCGGCAGATAAATCCACAACTTTCCGATCAGATGGAGCGTATCCTGATGCGGGCCGTTGAATATAATGCGGATTCAAGGTTTAGTTCCGCGGCGGAGATGCAAAGCGTATTGGAAGAACATCTCGCAAATATCAAGACGGGAAATCTTACTTATGGCATCACCGAAGTGCCGGCGTCGGTCAGCCTTGCGAACCAGAATGTATTTTGCGGTTTTTGCGGCCAGAGGATCGTTGCAACGGACCTCTTCTGTGCATTTTGCGGGGCCAAACAGCCGATAGCGCAGCAAGGCGTGCATTCGGAGATTTATGCTCAGGCTGCCTTGACTGCAAAATTGCTTATTGAAGGGACGAGCGAGCTTTTGGCCCCGACATTCTCGCTTCAGAAGAATGAAACTTTAGTCGGACGACGCGATCCCATGTCGAACATTTTTCCCGAGGTCGATCTTTCGAAATACGATCCGCAGACAAAGATCTCGCGTAGGCATGCGCGCATATGGCGGGACGGAAATAGTTATCTGGTAGAAGATCTGGGCTCGTCGAACGGAACGATCCTGGCTTCCGGTACGAGCGATTCACTCCGTCTTCCGCCGCATAAACCACATGTTTTGGCCAGCGGCGATAAAATAAAGATCGGTGACACTACTCTATTCTTTATCATAGGATAGTACCCCGAAGATATTTTAATATGATTGCAAACGTAGGCGATTCCGTTTCGGTTCGAAAGCCGCAAGAGAAGGAAGCTATCGTAGATTTTTCGGCAGAACAGGTCAAAGCACCTTTTTTGCTGCGTTGCGGAGCGCTTTTAGCCGATTATGTATTGCTTATCTCGATTCCAGTTATCAGCCTTCTGGTTAGTCGATATATGGGAAATGATGGCGCGCGGCTTCTAAACAGCGAGTTGAATAACGCCGGCTGGCTGATCGCTGTTTTCATTGGTTTGACGAATTTTATTCTAATGCCGATGTTCACCGGGCAAACGATGGGAAAGATGTTGACTGGGTTGCGTATTGTAGGCATCGACGGCAGATCGGGGTCCATGGCAAAAATCGCTTTGCGGCAAACTTTGGGTTATTTTCTTACAGCGGCAACGTTTGGATTAGGTTTTTTTATTTCGGTTTTTGGCCGAAAAGGGCGTGCGCTTCACGATTATCTTTCTGGCACGGTAGTCATTTATGCAAATAAACGACCACTGTAAGGTCTATTTGTAGGTTTATGCCTCAACTTGTTTTCAAGAATACGGATCGTTCCGCCGAGCGCGTCCCCTTATCTCGATTGCGGACGACTATCGGACGTTCCGCCCGAAGTGATGTTTGTATTCCCGATGCATTTGCATCGCGCCTTCACGCTGAGGTTCGCAAAGAGGGTGACGGCTTCTGGCTTCAGGATCTGGGTTCGGCAAACGGTACGCGTTACAACGGCTCAGCCGTAAAGACCGCCATACCGCTGGTTTCGGGCGGCGAAATACAAATCGGTGAAACGACGATCATTTTTGACGACGAACGGCTGCGTGTCCAGTCGGGCTCAACCCTGATCGCGGATCACACCGAAGCATTGGACCCGTCAAAGACAATTGCCCTAAACCATCGAAAAAACCCGACCACGGAATTCCTCGAAGGACAATTTTCCACCCGAACCGAGCTTCTGGGGCTGATCAGTAAGGTCGGTGTTGCGTTGCTTTCGGCAAGAGGACTGGACGAAACTTTGAATCAAGTTGCGTCTCTCGTCTTTGAGGCGGTTCCGGCCGAGCGATGCGTGATAATGCTGCGGGACGAAGACGTGGAGGGCGGCATGAAGATAATGGTCGCCCGCGTCCGTGGTAAAGAAGGCGAGATCGAGGAAGTCAGGATCAGCCGCACGGTGATGGACGAGGTGCTGAAACACGGTAAGTCCGTTTTGACCGCCGATGCCCAGCACGATCCCCGTTTTGCCCATCAGACGATAGCATTGCAGGGCATTCGCTCAGTTCTGGCTGTTCCATTAAGTGTTGACGAACGAAATGTTTTCGGGTTGATTTACGCCGATTCTCCGACCTACGAAGCAACTTTCACAGAAGAACATCTGAATATTCTCACCACCCTTGCTTCTGTCGCGTCTATTCGTGTGGAAAATGCAACGCTTCTCGAAGAACGCATCGAACGCGAAAGGATGGAGCACGAACTCGAACTTGCGACCGAGATACAGCAGCGGTTTCAGCCGTCGTCTCCGCCTTTAATGGATGGCTACGAATTTCAGGGTATCTCATTTTCGTGTTACGAGATCGGCGGTGATTATTACGATTTTATCCCGAGGCATGACGGAAGAATGCTTATCGCATTGGGCGACGTTTCGGGAAAGGGAACTGCGGCTGCATTGTTAATGTCCAGTGTCCATGCGGCAATGCACGCGCAGGTATCCGCTAAAAGCACGCTCGACGATACAATAACCTCGGTCAATCAATATCTGGCCGATAATACCCCGGCGAACAGATTCGTTACGCTTTTTGCCACCGAATTGGACCCGAAAAGCGGGCACCTGAGATACATCAACGCCGGACATAATCCGCCGCTGATCGCTCGGGCAGACGGATCGATCGTCCAGCTGTCGTCCGGCGGTTTTCCGCTCGGTATTATGCCTGGAGCTGAATTTGAGGTCGGCGAAACTCACCTGAATCCGGGCGAGGCCCTCGTTATTTATTCCGACGGTGTTTCCGAGGCGAACAATTTAAAGGACGAAGAATTCGGAATGGAAAGGCTTTCGGAAGTGGTGCGGCAAAACGTTAATGCCTCTGCGGCGGGAATGCGTGACAAGGTCGAATCGGCGCTTTCCGCCTTTACTCAAACCGCACCCGCGAATGACGATATTACATTGGTTATCGTCAAGCGAATCTAAGTGTTTGCTATCTCCGAATACAGCCAAGCCTTTGCCATTCGCCACTGACGATTGATCGTCGGTACGCTGACGCCCATAACTTCCGCTGTTTCTTCTATCGACAATCCTCCGAAATACCTTAGTTCCACGATCTTCGCCTTCTGCTCGTCCATCTCCGCGAGGGTTTGCAACGCATCATCAAGAGCAACCAGCTCCGCCGACTTATCATGCGAAACGATCAAAATCTCTTCTTCCAGCGGCAGTTTTTCCGCGTCGCCGCCGCGTTTGTCGGCCGTGTGCTTGCGCGCATGATCCATCAGTAGTCGCCGCATGACCTGGGCCGCGATCCCAAAAAAATGTGCCCGGTTCTGCCAGTGCACCTGCCGCTGATCGATCAGCTTCATATAAGCTTCGTGTACTAAAGCCGTCGGCTGCAGCGTATGATCGGACCGTTCGCGTCTCAAATAGCTCCCTGCCAGCCGTCGCAGTTCGTCATAAATATGCGGCAGTATTTGGTTGACCACGTCCTGATTCCCGGCGGTCAATTCGATCAGCATCTGCGTGATTTCGTCCGGCTGTTGTTCGCTCATTTTAGTTTAGGTAAACATGAACCCAGAGCCAATTATAGGCATTCAA
>JACMMN010000372.1 GCA_014379075.1 Pyrinomonadaceae bacterium
CGATGCAGAGCGTTCCCGAATACGGAACGTCGGTTTTGACGCTCACATTCTTTGTCGCCGCAACATCGTATACAACGCCCCAGCGTGTCGGATCCTGCGGCGAACGTTGAGCCTGAAAGGGAGCCTGAGCTGCTATAACGGACGTAAATGAGATCATGCAAAACGATAAAAAAATGAATCTATTTCGAAACATGATATTGATCTCCAAGTTAGATAGTTATTTCTTAGGTAAAAAATCCTTTGTTATCGGGTTGCCGGGACGTTCTTCATCCCAGGAAACGGCGGAGATCCACCACCGTTTGCCGTCGTAGAATAGTTCCATACTGTTGACGCCTCGTCCCTTTTCCTTCTTGTCCGCAGTTTCCCATTCGTAGGTCGAAAAGACGTGAGCAATACTGCCGAATTTCCGGGTGATGCGATTGATCTCGCGTTCGGTAAATCCTTCGTTCACAAAAAATTCGTCGCTGCCGTTTACATATTGAACGTGGTTCATCAAAGTCGTCCGGATTTTCCCGTTCGCCTCCCCCAACGCGACAAACCTGATATCCGGCGCGTAAAGCGTCCGATCGCGGCCCCATTGCCTCGGCTGCCCTTTTCCGCCGGAGATCACCTCGTAGAAAGCTTTAATAATTCCGTCGATGGTTGCAACGTCTTCCGGCCTTGCTTCGTGTTTCGGAATATCGACCGCTTTCAGATCGCGTTCGCATTGAAATTCAAGCGTCGAAGCGGCGTTGGCGATCTTCCAGCCGGTTTCAGTTTTGACGAGATGAAACGTGTTCAGCCCACAGTGCGAAAGCTTATCGCCCAGGAAAAATGTGTAGCGGCCGGAAACGAGGGCAAGGTCACCGTCGATCCTGACATCCTTGTGCGGCATTTTTTCGATGAGATCGCCCTTGGCCTCGGAAATGGTTTTGGCGAATGTTTCACCGCTGAACACGCGCGTTTTAGAAATTCCTTCGCCGGTCCGCGGTTTATCGATGGCGATAAGCTGGCCTTCGGCTGTGAAAAGCGAGCGGATCGCATCCGCGTTTTTTTCCTTCATCGCGGCGAAAAGCCGGTCGGCAACCGCGGCGGCTTCCGCTTCCTGCGGGGTTTGCGCCGTAACGACAAGAGAAAAGACCGCAGCAAAGCTAAAAACGCAGAGGATTGTTACGAGTCGTTTCATATGGTCACTTTTTTCGAATGTAGGTAAAATCAAAAGCCGGCGTCCACGTTTTGCCGCCATCGGCGGAATTCTCGCCGAGCTGCCGCACATCTCCGTTTTCGAGTTTCGAAAAGGTCATTTTCGCAAGCGTTTTTTTACCCGCGATAATGGTATCCGCGACGTAAACCATCTTGCCGTCCTTCAGATCGCCGATGTAATGGACAAATGTTCCCTTGTCGTCGACCCACGTTTGGTGCCATCGTCTGTCGGTCGTATCGTAGACATTAAAGCTTTTACCGGAGGACACCGGCGTCGACCAGTTCTCGAAAATAATGCAGTCGCCGAGTACGAGCTGAATGCTGCTTGACCCGACGATCACACCCTGTGCGTTCCGTGCTTCCCATTCACCTATCCAAAAATCGAACTGCCGGAATTCCGGGTTTGCCTTGCAAGGATTGGCTGCGATCTCAGACTTTTTGACGAGATCGACAAACCTTTGTTCAGCCTTAAAAGCCGCAAAATCCTTCTCGTCATTAAACATTGCCGGAACCATACCGCCGAGCGTGGCGATCTTTTCGAGAGCCTCGTACGCCTTTTCCTTGTTTCCCACACGAAAATGCGCCCGCGCAAGCACATGTGCATAATAAGGATTCGGAGATATATTGAGCGCTTTCTCAAGATGCGGTACGGCCGCCTCATTTTTGTTTAAAGCCAGAAGCGAAACACCGTAACGGTAACGGGCGGTGATGTCCGCATCATCGGCCTTAACGATCTTCGCGTAAGCCTCTGACGCTTTAAGCCACTCCTGCTTTTGATAAAGCTCATTCGCTTTGGTATGCATCTCGACGGTGATCGGAGATGCCGTTCCAACTGCGGTTTGCTGCGCGGATCCGAATACCGATAAAAACAAAATGAGAAAAATCGATAGAAATTTCATTGTGCCCACCTCAGTAATTCTCACTGCGGTTTAACGACCACAGCCGTCTTCATCGCCTTTTCCTGTTCGGTGCATCCTTGCGGCTCCATCGTGGACGATGCATTGGCGATCTTCCATCCTGCATCGGTGCGGACAAGATGAAAGGCATTTACCCCGCAGTGCGAAATTTTGCCGTTGACAAAAAATACGTATCTTCCCTGGATCACGGACAGGTCGCCGTAAACTTTCACTTCCGGAGCGTACATTTCTTCCTTTATTTCGCCCCGTTTTTCGGCAAAATTTTTAGAAAAAGCTTCGCCGGTAAAGACTTTGGTTACGCTTTTGCCTTCCTTGTTTTTCATTAGTGCGACAAGCTGCGACTCGGTTGTATAAACCGCGGCTATCGCTGCCGGATTGTGATTTGCCATTTCATCGAACATCTTGTTCACGACAGCCAAAGAGTCTTTGGCATCATCAGCTTTTTGAGCAAATGCGGGAATGGCAGCGCAAACTGTCAACGCCAGTAAGATCAATACTTTTTTCATATTTCACCTCAATTAAATTATTTGCCGGAGCGGCTATTTCTTTTCTTCGGGAAGCAGTGCACCCGCGATCTTCGGAGCTATTTGGTCCAGCCATTTATCGAGTTGGCTTTGCGGATACCATTTGCCCTTCAACATTACACCCGCACGCTTTTTCGTATTCGAAATATCGTCAAGCGGGTTGGCGTCCAGCAAGATCAGGTCCGCCCGCTTTCCTTTCTCGATGGTGCCGACCTTATCGAGCGTTCCGAAAAATTCGTGAGCATTTCGGGTTCCGGCGGCAAGTACGGCATAGGCCGGCAACCCTGCTTCGTTTAATGCTTTCAGTTCGTGGTGCATAGCGAATCCGTAGAGCCACAAAAATTCCGGCGTATCCGAACCGGCCATTATCTTTCCGCCGGCATCGTAGATCGCCTTGATCATCTTTTCCCTGACGGCCACCCATCGGGCACGCTTTTCGACCGGCACTTGCATTAACCTGGAACGCTTATAAAAATTCAGGTAATTTTCCTGGACCTTGGCCGGATAAAACCTGAAATCGGGCTGTGAGCGAATAGATTCCTCGCTTCGCGGCAATCCAAAAGAATTCTTCATAAAATGCTGGGTCGGATTAACAAACGGATTCGATGCGACAGTTTTTCTCGCGACTTCGGCGATCTTTTTTTCGTTGATGTAATCAAGGCTTTCCCAATTTTTTGGATCGGAAATATAAAGATCTGAGACTGAACCCTTCATTGGAGCGTCGTCCGCCAGCAGCAATTCCATGTATCCGTCGAGATGTTCGATCTGCTGCCTGGCTTTCCAGGCTCTTTCAACGGTGACAAAACGGCTGTCCGCATGGCCGACAACGCGAATATTTTGCTTTGCGGCTTCATCAACGGCGGCTTCATACACAGGCGCGTCAATAAATGTCGTTATTTTGATGAAATCATATCCGGCGGCTTTCGACTTTCTAACCGCTTCCCGTGCTTCGTCGGCAGTTTTGACGACAAAATTATTTCCCTGCTCACGTCCGGTCAGATGCGGGCTGGCACTGAATATCGTCGGAGCGGCGATCTCTCCCTTAGCCGATCTCGCCCGTAAAATTAGCTGCTCCGGCGTGCCGATCATAAACCGTATAGTAGTGACGCCGTTGGCAACCATCACGCGCAATTCGTCTTCGGCAATCGAATCGGGATAATTATCGCCGTCCGAAAGCAGGTGTGTGTGCATATCGACAAGGCCGGGAATCATGTATTTTCCTTTTCCGTCGATTTTTAACGCGTCGTTCGGAATCTTTACCTTTTTCCCGACTTCAACGATCACGCCGTCGCGAACAAGCACTGTCTGATCAAGCAGTATCCGTTCGCGATCCATCGGTATTACATTTACATTTGTAAAAGCGGCAGTCTGCGAAAAAACGGATATCGAGCAAAGGAGTGTGAAAAATATGGAAATTGCGCTTCTCATGTCTATTTTCCTTTTTTCGGTGGTGTTTGCCACAGAATATTGATGATCTTCCATTTACCGTCGTACTTGGCAAGGTGCATGTAGTCGATTCCCCAAATGGCCGTGACCTTCACGCTCGCTGTTTGATCTTCGACATCGAATACAACAACTTCCTTTGGCGCGTCTTTCGGGACGGCGCCGTTCCTATTATAATTTTTCGAAAGTTCGACGAGTTGAACGAACGTCATCGCGTGAGGCGAGTAGGCCGTTTCACCTTTCTTAATAAAGAATCCGCGCTTGACTAGTTCCGGGTGAACGCTGCGTTCGGCCTGTGCCGGATTAACGTTATAAACGGCCTCGATATAATCGAGAGAGGCTTGTTTCACCGCGTTCCTGTCGTCATCTGTCTGAGCGTGTGAGGTGAAACAAAACGCCAGCACAACTAGAACTGATCCTGTTATCTTCATAATCTGATTTCCTTACCAACTACATATTTGTTGGCATTTATAAATTGCTGTCAAAAATCGATTCTTGTTCGCCTTGTTCTTCCTGTCCTCTTGTTCTTCTTGTTCTGTGGTTTGTTTCTTTCTTAACCAGAAAGCAAGAAGAACAAAACGGAACGGGAGGACAAGAACCGATTGACCCAAGCCGCAATGTCGCAATAATCTAATTCCCGCCGACTGAAGCGGGAAGAGGCTTATCGACTTTCGGCCGTGTCGGGCGGTTTGCCAATTCCCAACCGGTTGCAAAGATCGTCCGGGCAACTTTTTCCATCTGGACAAAATCGATCTTTTCGATCGAATCGGTTACCTGGTGATAATCGGCATGGCTGCCGTCCATATAAAAAATTATCGGAATTCCCTTTTTCGCGTAATTGTAATGATCGGAGCGGTAAAAGAACTGTTCGGGGTCTTTAGGGTCGTCATATTTGTAATTAAAGCTCAGATTTAACAGTGCTTTATTGGTTGCCTCGCTGACCTCGCCGAGTTCCGTGCTCATCAGTTTCGAGCCGATAAGAAAAACCTCGCCCTGTTTTGGAAGGGCTTTGTTTTGCGCATTTTCGTCGCCCGGCTGCTGATAGCGTCCGATCATATCAATATTGAGGCCGGTAATTATAGAGCCAATAGGAACGGTCGGATTGTTCGTAAAATGCTCGCTGCCCCAAAGCCCTTTTTCTTCGCCGGCGTGCCAAATGAACAGGAACGAGCGCTTCGGCTTAGGGCCGTTCGCCAGAGCCTCAGCCATAGCCATTACGGCTACGGTTCCCGAACCGTCATCGTCCGCTCCATTCCATATTTTGTCCGGGCCAGGGAAGAAGGGATTCATACCTACGTGATCGTAATGCGCCCCGACGGCTACATATTCATTTTTCAGGACCGCATCCGAGCCCTCGACGAGGCCAATGACATTCTGCGTATGAATATTTTCCGATTTAACGCTAACCGAGATGTTGGCTTTTTTCACCGCTTTGAGGTCGAACGACTCCAGGGTCTCGCCAGACATCGCTTTATTGAAAAGATTATTTCCGCTGAACTTTTCGCCCTGGAACAATTCCGCGGTCATCGACGGTGAAGCAGTGATCGTCGGGATCTTGATCAGCGACTGCTGGGTACCGAAATCGACCACACCTTTTTCGGCCTGATTCCACCGCGATGCCTTCCAATTAGCCATCGCGCTGAACGAGCTGAAGTTGATCACCGCTTTCGCCCCGTTGGTCTGGGCGTAAAAAGCCGGCGACAGCCAGTCGCCTCCGGGCGGGCCTTTTAGATCGCCGTTGGTTATACCTTTCGGCAGGCTGTTCACCACGATTATGATCTTGTCTTTTACATCGATTCCTTGAAACGCATTTATATTTTTCGATTTGATCACCCACCCATGCCCGGCGAATACGAAACTGCTTCCCGATATTTGGGCCGGGCTAAGTGTCGTAAGAAAATCCTCGCCGTAGACATAAGACCTTCCGCTTATATCGAACCTGGTATTCTGCGGTTCGATCTTTTCCAATCGAAGGGGCACTTTTTGAAAATACGTCCCGTCTTCGCCGCCCGGCTTTACGCCCCAGCTAGCAAGATGCTGCGCAATATACAAGGCGGCAATATCCAGGCCGCGTGATGGAGTGTCGCGGCCCTCGAGTTCGTCGGACGCAATGAATGTAAGGTGATCCTTCATTTTTTGGGC
>JACMMN010000373.1 GCA_014379075.1 Pyrinomonadaceae bacterium
CGGAGGCGACGAAAACGAAGGCAAGCAGTGGACGGCGAACCAAAATATACAAGCCTTCATGAAAAAGGAAGGAATTAAGGACAACCACGAGCTTCAAACTTATTTCAATAAACGCCTGCTCAAATTCCTGCAAAAGGAAGGCAAAATAATGATGGGTTGGGATGAGATATTTCAGCCCGATCTGCCGAAGGACGTGGTTATTCACTCGTGGCGCGGGCAGAAAGCTCTCGCGGATGCGGCCCGGCAAGGCTTTCAGGGCGTTTTGTCTAATGGATATTATATTGACCTGATGTTTCCGGCTTCGCAGCATTACGCGGTCGATCCGCTTCCTGCCGGTTCGACATTGTCGGCGGACGAGCAGAAACGTATTTTGGGCGGTGAGGCGACGATGTGGAGCGAATGGGTTTCGCCGGAAACGATCGATTCACGTATCTGGCCGCGAACCGCTGCAATTGCGGAGCGTCTATGGTCGCCGCGCGAAGTAAACCAGATTGACGATATGTACCGTAGGCTTGGCGTGATCAGTATTCAATTGGAAGAGTTGAACTTGACCCATCGCAGGAATCAGGCAATGCTCCTTCGCCGTCTGGCGGGCGGCAATGAAATCGGAGCCCTTCAAACGCTCGTTTCAATAATCGAACCCGTAAAGGAATATCGCCGCTACCGGATGCGCCCGCAAACAATGCTTTCGCCGCTGACCGGATTGATCGATGCGGCACAGGCCGACGCGGAAATGGGACTTGTTTTTAACCGGACGGTTAGGGAAATGCGTACGAACAGATCGGCGGCCGACTTAGCTAAAATCCGGTCGATACTGGCCGAATGGGACGCAGCCGCAACGAGTCTCGCACCCATGATGCAAAACTCAGCCGCACTCACTGAGGCGAGGCCGCTTGTGGAAGATATGCGAAATCTGAGCGCTATCGGTTCCGAAGCCGTTTCTTATCTAGAAAAGAACTCGGCGCCGCCGGCCGGATGGAGCGACGCCAAGCTCAAGATGCTTGACGAAATTGCTAAACCCAAGGCCGCTTTGGAATTTGCCGTAGTGCCGGGCTTGAAAGCGTTAATTGCCGCAGCTGCAGAATCACCATCCAAATGATCGAAGTTATTGCCGGAATCGACATCGGCGGAACAAAAATCGCCATTGCCCTCGAAAAATTAAACGGCGAGAGAATCGCCGTCCGGCGTCTGCCGACCGGAGTAGAAAACGGACCTTATTCGATCATCGAAACCGTGTTGCGGACAATTGACGAAATGCTGGCGGAAACCGGTGCAAGATTGGTTTCTATCGGAATTTGCTGCCCTTCGCCGCTGGATGTCGAAAATGGTCTAATTATGTCGCCTTCGAATTTGATGGATTGGGAAAATTTCCCGATCGTCAAACTTTTTCAGGACCGTTTCGGCGTTGCGGTAGTTCTGGAAAATGACGCCAATGCGGCGGCCCTCGGCGAGCATGTTTACGGTGCGGGGAGCGGTTACCGGAATATCGTTTATGTGACGGTTTCAACCGGTATCGGCGGCGGCATTATTATTAACGGGGAAATTTATCACGGCGTCAATACCGCGGCCGGGGAAATGGGCCACACCATCGTCCAGCCCGATGGAACGCGCTGTAATTGCGGATCCGTCGGCTGCCTGGAAACAATTTGCTCCGGCACGCACATCGCCCGCCGCACGCGTGAACGATTGGCCTTTGGAGAACCGAGCCTTATTAATGATCTGGCCGAAAGCGGTGAGGTAACGGCGGAGATGATTGTAGAAGCCGTTCGGCAAAAGGACAGAGTTGCAGTCGAGATTTGGGAAGAGACCTGTCATTTTCTCGCCATCGGAATAGGAAATATTATCACCCTCCTAGCTCCGGAGGCCGTTGTCATCGGCGGCGGCATCGCTTCGGCGGGCGGCCTTCTTTTCATGCCGCTTCGGCGTCTCGTCCCGCAATTCGTTTCGATGCTACCTGCGGAAAAAATCAATATAATGCCCGCCGAGCTCGGCAGCGAAAGCGGTGTTTGCGGAGCTTTGGTGCTGGCGAAAAGAGCGTACTCAAAAACTTATCAATATGCAGCCTAAAAAAGACGGTTACACGCGGCGCGGTTTTATCGAAACCGCGATCGGAACATTAATACTTGCCGGTTCGGGAATCGGCCAACAGCCGGCCGGAGGAAAAGTTAAAGAAATGCTTGTTTACATCGGCACGTACACGTCCGGCAAGAGCAAAAGCGAAGGGATCCATATTTATAAATTAAATCTGACTTCGGGCGAACTTAGTCCCTTTAAGGTTGTAAAAAATGTTGACGAGCCGTCGTTTCTTGCGATTGATAAGAGCAATAAATATTTATACGCCGTCAACGAAACCGTCGAATACGAAGGCCGAAACAGCGGATCGGTAAGCTCCTTTGCGATAGACCAGCGAACCGGCGGCCTGTCATTTCTAAATAAACAGCCTTCTTTGGGCGGTGCTCCGTGCTATGTTTCGGTGAGCAAAGACGGGAAATTCGTTTTGGCTGCTAATTATGTCGGCGGAAATGTAGCGGTACTGCCGGTTGAGAAGGACGGCAAACTTGGAGCGTCGATAGACCTGGAGCAGCATAACGGGTCGGGGCCGAATAAAGACCGGCAGGAAGCCGCGCACGCTCATTCAATAGTATTTACGGAAGATAATCGTTTTGCCTTTTCGGGAGATCTCGGAACGGACAAAGTAATGATCTATGAATATGACCGGCAGAACGGCAAACTGAAACCGAACGCGGCGCAGCCGTTCTATCAAACTAAAGCGGGAGCCGGGCCCAGACATATAACGTTTCATCCGAAAGGGAAATTTGCCTTCGTCATCAACGAACTCGATATGACGATCTCATCTTTTGCCTACGACACGAAACGCGGAACGCTGCGGGAAATACAAACAGTACCGACGCTGCCGTCAGGTTTTTCGGGCTCCAACACCTGCGCAGACATTCACGTTTCGCCGAACGGCAGTTTCCTGTATGGTTCGAATCGCGGCCACGATAGTATTGTTTCGTACCGCATCGGCGAGAACGGAATACTCGAAAATATTGAGCACACAGCTACCGGCGGAAAAACTCCGCGCAACTTTGCGATCGATCCAAGCGGTAAATTTCTGTTAGCGGCCAATCAGAATTCCGATTCGATCGCCGTTTTTCGAATCGATGAAAAAACAGGCAAACTCACCCAGACAAAAAACTCGGCTCAGGTTCCATCGCCAGTGTGCTTGAAATTGATCCCTAGTTTTTCGGCCTGATGTAACAATACTATGTACAAAGCATTCACAGCGATTCTACTAGTTCTGCTGTCCTGCGATGCATTTGCCGTAACGTATGCACAGCGCGGAAAGTATGCGTTTCGCGACGAATTCAACAAGCCCGCCAACACTCCAATCGATTCGTCGAAGTGGACCGCGGAGATCGGAGGTGAGGGCTGGGGCAATAAAGAACTCCAGTACTACACCAACGAAATCGAGAACGCGTATCATGACGGTAACGGTTCGCTCGTGATCAAAGTCATTAAAAAAGAGCCGCCGCTATTGCTCAAATGCTGGTACGGAGAGTGCAAATTCACTTCCGCCCGCCTGATAACCAAAAATAAATTCGACAAAAAATATGGACGTTTCGAGGCTCGCATTAAGATCCCTCAAGGACAGGGAATATGGCCGGCGTTCTGGATGCTCGGCAGCAATATCGATAAGGTCAACTGGCCGAATTCCGGCGAGATCGACATAATGGAAAACATCGGCCGCGAGCCGTCGATAGTCCACAGCACTATTCACGGTCCCGGATACCTAGGTGCAAACGGCATCAGCGCATCCTATTCTTTGCCGAACCAACAAAAATTTGCGGATGATTTCCATGTCTATGCCGCTGAGTGGACGGAGAATAAAATTAGTTTTTACGTCGATGGAAACCTTTACAAAACAACCACGCCAAAGGATCTGCCCTCAGGAAAAGAATGGGTTTTTAACCATGCGTTTTTTATGATCTTAAATCTGGCGGTAGGTGGGCCGTGGGGCGGCGAGCCGGATAAGGCGACGGTTTTTCCACAGATGATGACAATAGATTATGTTCGGGTTTCGAGCCGCTAGATTCCTTATTTCCAGATCTCGAAAGAACCGGTTATGAAGATTTTCTTTTCAGTTTTTATATTGAGTTTGTTCATGATCGAATTCGCAAATGGCCAATCGGATTCAGCCGAGTGCGAAAGAGCGGCTGCGAAGATCGCGGATTACGAATCCACTCTTAAAGATTGGGCAAATTTGAATCGATATAGCGAAGCTAATAAAAAAGAATTGCTGAAAACGGGAGATACAAAAAGAGTTGTTTTTATCGGAGATTCTATTACGGAAGGCTGGGCGCTTGATCGATATTTTCCGGGTAAAGCTTACATCAAACGCGGCATTGGCGGCCAGACGACTCCGCAGATGCTGCTTCGATTTCGTTCCGACGTGATCAATCTCCGGCCGAAAGCCGTCGTAATTTTGGCGGGAACGAACGACATTGCCGGAAACACGGGCCCGATGACGTTTGAAGACATAACCGGAAATCTGACTTCGATGGCCGAATTGGCCAAAGCAGCCAATATTAGAGTTATCTTATCGTCCGTTTTGCCGGTCAATGATCGTGTGAAAAAGACTGACGGCAGTGTATATGTACAGACAAGTAAACGGCCGCATGAAAGAATAAAGGCGCTTAACGATTGGCTGAGAACATATGCGGCGTCAAACAAGCTGATTTACCTCGACTATTATCTCGCAACCGCCGATGAGAACGGCACTTTAAAGGACGGTTTAAGTTACGACGGCCTTCATCCAAACGCCAATGGCTATAAAGTTATGCAGGCTCTAGCCGAAAGGGCGATCTCCGAGGCATTGAAGAAATAGATGGAATGGGCGTTTATGATTATTTTATGTTATCGAGATTTTACTAAGTCGCGGATTGAAATATACTTAAACAGATTTTCATCGTATATCGAAATAGCTGACAGGTAGAACAGGTATGGTCAGACGAATAAACCTTAAAAGCGCGAATGTGGCTCGGTCTAGTACGATTCGCGATATTAACAGGCAGATCATTCTCAATCA
>JACMMN010000374.1 GCA_014379075.1 Pyrinomonadaceae bacterium
ATCAAATAAGACACGCCCGCCGAATTTTTGGTAACTACATCCGCTTTGTATTTCTGGACGCCTGACCAGTCGAAACTGAGATTATCGACTTTCAAACCGAACTGCTCAAAATGTCCGGCTTTCTCAAAAAGGTGCGCCGCATTTAAAAGAGCTTTGGTCGGGATACATCCGCGAAGGCCACACGTACCGCCGAGTCGGGCGTCCTTTTCCTTCTCGACGATCGCGACCTTTAAGCCAAGCTGTCCCGCACGGATCGCCGCCACATATCCGCCCGGGCCGGAACCGATAATTGTTACGTCAAATTGTTCTGCCAATGCCTTAAACCTCTTTATATGAAAATGTAATGAAAACGATAAACTCTATTATAGGAGTTTCGCGAACCGCAAGCTAGTGAATGGAAATGGATATACGTTAAACTGATAAAATATGGAACATTCAAAAGAATTTGAGGCTCTTGCCGCCGATGCGAAGAGCCGTGTGAAGGAAGTTTCTGTCCAGCAAACCCTGGAACGGCTGGAAAACGGAGCAACGTTGATCGATGTTCGTGAGGACAATGAGTGGTTCGAACATGCGTCAGATGCAATTCATTTGAGTCGCGGCATAATCGAACGTGATATCGTTAACGCCTTCCCGGACAAAGGTTCCGAGCTGATCCTGTACTGCGGCGGCGGTTACCGATCTGCGCTGGCGGCCGATAATTTACAGAAAATGGGTTATTCGAATGTCTATTCGGTGGCCGGTGGCTGGACGGCGTGGAACGAAGCAGGTGCGCCGACCGAAATGGAGATACCGTTTTAAATTTCAAATATGAACGATAAAAAAGATCGAGCCCGCGAGCGCACAAAAGAAATTGCGGCGGAATTCAGTAAAAGCGGCGATGCTACGGGCTGGTTTGAAGCTCTTTATAAGGAAGCGCAGGGCAATAACGAAAGTATTCCGTGGGCCGATCTGGAGCCAAACAGATTTTTGCGTGCGTGGGCTGAAAAGGCGAATTTACGAGGGAACGGGCGAAAAGCTCTCGTCGTCGGATGCGGGCTGGGCGATGACGCGAAGTTTTTATATGATCTAGGCTTTGACGTGACGGCCTTCGATATTTCGCCGACGGCAATCGAATGGGCGAAAAAGCTTCACGCCGATACCAACATTAAATTCGAAACTGCCGACCTTTTTCATCCGTTTCGGGGTTGGCTTGGTGCGTTCGATTTTGTCCTCGAAGTTTATACAATTCAACCGCTTCCATTGGAAACACGAGAAAAAGTTATAGATGCAATTGCGGCATTTGCTGCACCTGAAAGCGAACTCGTTGTTGTAACACGCGGTCGCGAGGATGATGAAGAGCCGCTAGAACTGCCATGGGCATTGTCGCGAAAAGATCTGGCGCGATTCGAAATGAATGGGCTCGAACAAACCGGTTTTGAAATAATGCCTGGGGACGAAGATACGCCTGCAGACCGGTTTGTCGTGCAGTACAAAAAGACGAAATAAAATAGCGATTGTCGATTCGTGCCGAATATGACAGTCATGTCAGAATATTCTTATGTCAGAAGCTACAAAACAAGAATCAGAAACTCGCATCGAAACTGATTCGATGGGCGAGATCGAAGTTCCGACGGCCGCTTATTGGGGAGCACAGACGCAGCGTTCGCTGAAGCACTTTAATATCGGGCTCGATGTGATGCCGCGCGAGATGGTCCGGGCGCTTGGGATATTGAAAAAGGCGGCGGCGGTGGTAAATTTCGATCTCGGCAAGCTGCCGGAAGATAAGCTGGATCTAATCGTCCAGGCAGCCGATGAGGTTATTGAAGGAAAACTTGACGAGCATTTTCCGCTTCGCGTCTGGCAGACCGGTTCCGGTACGCAGACGAATATGAACGCCAACGAAGTGATCTCGAACCGGGCAATCGAGATCGCGGGCGGAGAAATGGGCAGCAAGACGCCGGTGCATCCGAACGACGACGTGAATAAATCGCAGTCGTCGAACGATACCTTTCCTACCGCGATGTATATCGCTGCGGCGGAAAGGCTGACGGCTTTAATCCCGGAAGTGCAGAAAGTTCAGGATGCCATCGAAGCAAAGGCGAAAGAGTTTTCAGATGTTGTTAAGATCGGCCGCACGCATTTGCAGGATGCCACGCCGCTCACTGTCGGCCAGGAATTCGGCGGTTGGGCGAACCTGGTAAAACGCGATATTGAACGACTGAATTTAGTGTTGCCGGGACTTTTTGATCTCGCGATTGGTGGAACAGCCGTCGGAACAGGATTAAATGCGCACCCCGAATTTGCGGAGCGTGCTGCGGCAAAAATCGCCGAACTGACAGGATTGCCGTTCAAATCCCATCCCGATAAATTTGCGGCGTTGTCGGCGCATGACGAGGTCGTTTTTGCTTCGGGAGCATTAAAAACGCTTTCAGGAAGCCTGATGAAGATCGCCAACGACATCCGCTGGCTGGCTTCCGGGCCTCGTTGCGGGATCGGCGAGATTTCTCTGCCGGAGAATGAGCCGGGAAGTTCGATCATGCCCGGGAAGGTCAACCCGACACAGAGCGAGGCGATGACAATGGTCGCGGTTCAGGTTTTCGGCAACGATGCCGCTATCGGATTCGCCGGTTCACAGGGCAATTTCGAGCTTAACGTCTTCAAGCCGGTGATGATTCACAACTTCCTG
>JACMMN010000054.1 GCA_014379075.1 Pyrinomonadaceae bacterium
ATGGCGGTAAAAGGCAAACCGGAGATCGAACCGGCTGCAAAAGCCGATGGCTGGGACGTGGTCACGGGCGGCACCGGCTTTGAAAACGAGATGGGTGCGGCCGCGGTATTGATGAGCACCTATTCGGGCTTCGGCAAAACATTCAGCGCGGCGGCGATCTTTAACAGCCAGGAAAACGTGCTGGCTATAGAAGCATTTGCTGCTTCCATTAAGTTAAAAAGACCGGAAGCCGGAAAACAAGTCAATGGGAATCTGCCAGCAAGTAACCCAAGCAAGGCTGCTTCGACCGGTTTCGCTTTTACCACCAGCAACTTTGATGATGGCTGGAATGCTCTTGATACAGCTGACTGGGTGCAGGTAACCAAAGGCGGCACGGCAGTTTTCCTCCATTACGGCATTCAAAATACCGACGAAACAAGAAATTTTGATGATAATAAAAGAATAGAACACTATTGGAACCTGCTTATTTCACCAAGATACAGGGTAAGCAATATCAATGTTGCAAAAACAGATTATGCGAAATACGACCGAGTTTATTTTGGTGAAGCGGACGGTGTAGAGATTTCAACAGGCAAAAAAGCTCATATCGCTTTGATGATCACCTCAGAGAACGGATTTGCCAATTGTATTGAGGTTGTGACACCCGATCAGGCTAGCCTAACACAGCAGTTTCCGAATTACGATAAAATCAAGGAGATGAATAACTACAATAAGTTTGCCGTCAGTGCCAAAGACCTGCCCGGCACCTGGGAAAATTCATCGGCCACCTACTCGCAATACTACAATACGAATACCGGAAATTATGCCGGAATGGGCGGTGTGTCCACATACGATAAGTTCATTTTCAGATCCAATAACACCTTCAATTATGAATACATCGGGGTATCAGGAATGATGGGTACGCCCGGCGTTCACACAGAAAAAAGGGCCGGGAAATTCACTGTAAGTAATTGGGATATGACCATAACCGACAAGAAAGGAACACCCGTTGCCCATTTTGCACAATTTGAAGCCATACGAGGCGGAAGGGTCTTGCACATACAAAACAAACAATACAGCGGATTGAAATATCGACTTTATAAACAAAAATAATTATGAAAAGTTCACGGAATTCTTGGAATTTTGACCCGAAACTCTGAATATTTCGCGTATTGATCTGAGACGGAGGATAAGCGGAAATGAGCAATATTGATATTTATGTGATCGACAGCAGTCCCGATATCGTAATGACGGTTGGTCGGGCGTTGGCTATTGGGGATATTGGGATCAGCAGCGTCCGCAATCTGGCGGAGCAGGTGGGCATAGCGTGCAAGGGCGGCGATAAGGTGCGGGAACTCAGGATATCTGGGCACGGCAGCCAATATGGCCAGTTTATCGGCGGCGATTGGGTCTGCGACGTCAATATTCATGAGTTTGCTCTCCACTGGGCAAAGCTGAAAACTTACTTTGACCCGAGCTGCGGACTAGTGACGATGGAAGGTTGTAAAGTCGGTCAGGCAGAGCTTTTGCTGGTGAAGATGTCGCATTATCTCGGTGTGCCCGTCCGCGGTTTTCGCACATTTCAGAACGATTTTATTCCCGGTGACGAAGGTGGTGAAACGCGCTGCATTTATTACAGCTGCACACGGACTACCAAGGGCCATACCCTTTACGACGAGAACGCTACCAACGGATTTAGCTTTTAGGTTCGCACTTAGAGGAACTCACAATGAAGATCGATCATTTGAAACTACTCGTTACCGTACTTTTACTCGCTGTAGCGGCTGCACACGCGCAGCAGGCCGAAACCTTTGATATTGCCACGTTTCAGCCGCCGAACGGCTGGAAAAAGCAAAGCAAGCCCGGTGTGGTTATTTTTGTGACATCAAATGAGCAGAAAGGGAGTTACGCGATGATCACTCTATACGAAAGCGGGACAAGCACGGGGAATGCGAAAACCGATTTCGACGCGGATTGGGCGGAATTTATCGCCGGGCAATTCGGGGTAAAAGGTAAACCGCAGATCGAACCAGTCGAGAAAAAGGACGGTTGGGATGTTGTTTCAGGCGGTGCGGCTTTTGAAAATGAAATGGGACCGTCCGCAGTTCTCCTAAGTACTTACTCCGGCTTTGGAACAACATTCAGCTCGGCGGCGATCTTTAACAGTCAGGATACTTTGCCCGCCATCGAAGCTTTTGCTTCCTCGATAAGGTTAAAAAAACCTGATCCCCGAAAACAGTTGAATGCAAATGCGGAAAACCTGCAGCCGCAAACAATAGATAACCAGAGCG
Source organism: Pyrinomonadaceae bacterium (assembly GCA_014379075.1). Lineage (GTDB taxonomy): Bacteria > Acidobacteriota > Blastocatellia > Pyrinomonadales > Pyrinomonadaceae > OLB17. The sequence continues at coordinate 2,271 of JACMMN010000054.1, forward strand.
GGTCGCAGCCTTCCATTATTACCCGGCACTTCTGGAAGCAGACCCAAAACCGCAGAGATATCGGCGGCTACGCGGGATATTCCAGCAACACTTACCAATTTAACGGCAACAGCACCTATAAATTTTCGAGGGTGACTTTTCAGAATTACACGCCCAAATATTATTTGGAGAATGAAGAAGGAACCTACAAAATAACAGGAAACAGGATCACGATAACACCGAAGAAGGCGATTTTCAGCAGCCATAAAAGTAAAAAGGAAGATCCTCCGATAAAATCGGGCAATCTCGGGTTAGCTGTGGTGGAGTACAGTTTCGAATTTATGGACCTGCACAATAATGGCCGCTGGTCGCTGTTGCTCTCGCCGGTTGGCGGAATCGAAACGAAAAGGGACGGTGGATTCAGCTTCATGCTAAATGGAGAAGAAAGAAAGACCTATTCCTATAGTGCGGTCAATGCAAATGGCGAGTTGGTGCCGTGATGCGGTTTGGTTCCTATTAGTTTTGCGTTTTCAATCGGTCAAATTTGAGGTGAAATATGAAAAGAATCCAATATAAAAATTTAGCGATGTTAATATCCGCATCGGTGATCGTTTTTTTGAGTTTCGCTATCACAAATGCTCAGATCCAGGCTGCGGGCGGCGGCTATTATCGCGCAGGCTACCCTACGGTGTATGGATCGTTCGGGCAGGCGAGCGTGGCTCAGGGCCGGATGTACGACACTATGAAGTCGCAAAATCGTAAGACGGCGGAGCGAGATGACTTGATAAAAAAATGGGGCCTCGCTGCGGTTGAAAAAGCCGAACGCGAGGCGGCATCCGGTTCGTCCACTAACACTAAAATAGTTGTGCCGCCTCCGCCCGTCGTAAGAAACCATGGATTGTTTCGTCCCGATAAAACGTTGGACACCGGCAAGACATTGGCCGATGCCCTTGCCGACACGCCGGAAGAAAAAGCGCTCATAAAACAAATATACACGGCTACGAAGGGGTTCTACGATAAGGAAGCCGCCGCGAAAGGATGGAAGAGCAATGTAGCAGGCGGCCTGACATTCTTTACGGCAACTGCTATGACGGTTTACCACGACACTGAGGAACCGAGTGCCGAGGCCGTGAACACCTATTTTAAGGCTGTCAATGGTTCTCTGGACGAAATACCGGAATTCGGGTCGGCTACAAACAAGGACAAACAGGGTTTCAACAACATGCTGATAGGTTTCAGTGGTATCTTGCTCGCGACCTATTCGGAAGCCAAACAAACCAACAATGCCGAAACGCTTGACACCTCCAAAAAACTGGCGGGAATGTTAATCGAGTTGGTCTTGAAAGCCAATCCCGACAATATCCGCGTAGAAAATAATCAGATCGTATTGAAATAGCCTGAGGAAAAATAGAATGCAAAATCGGAAAAATCTGTTAATCACAGGCCTGATATTTTTAGCCGTGACGCTATCGTGCAAATCGTTCATGCCTGCGAAATCGACCGGGACGAGCCAAGGACCGGCCGTTGATTTCACGAAGCCCGGATCGCCGCTTGACGTCAAAGTTCAGCTCGATAAAAAGCAGACGTCGAGCGGAAAGATTTCACCTGCGGGCGGCAGTTTGTCGCTGACTTCGGCGGACGGCAGCAAGTTCACGCTTGATGTTCCCGCTAATGCTCTCAAAGCGGAGACAACGATCACTATGACGGCCGTTTCAAATATTGACGGCGCGCCGCTGGACACTAAAACGCCGGTCGCCGTTCAGCTCGAACCTTCCGGTTTAATTTTCAAAGAAATGGCGACGCTGACGATCGTGCCAGCCAAGGAGATCCCGGTAAAGAACCAGATCATCTTCGGCTACGAAGGCAGCGGCAAGGATTATCATCTGGCCGTGATCGATCCGAAAAGCAAGGACATCAAGATCAAGCTTATGCATTTCAGCGGTGCAGGCGTCGGCAGCGGATCGGATGCGGACTGGGCGGCGACCTTAATGGTCCAGGCTGGTGCGGCAGAAACCCGGCTCAATCAAAAACTTGGCGAAACGCTGCAAGAGCTGCGCCGAAGAATGATACTCGGCGACGAAGATTCTGCGGAGACCAATGAACTCACCGAACAAGCTAAATCCGCGCTAGATCAATTTGAAGATCAGGTCGTCCTCAAGGAAATCGCAGCGGCCGAACTCGATTGCAAGCACGCCCAGAAAGCCCTTGATGACCTGCTTTATCTGGAAAGGCTGCGACAGCTTTTGGCTTTTCCGCCGGGCTCGGGTTCTGCCGAAAAAGCCTTAAGGCTCGGTGAAATAGGCAAAAAGTGCAAAAAATCCTACCGCGTTAACGGTTCCAGCGGCGGAGCTTCTTTCGAGGGCGAGATATGCAGCCTCGATAAGCCGTTTGTCTTGAACGTCGATTCGATTACCGGCTCATGGCCGATGAACTTTACCCCGGACACCGAAACCAGCGGCCAGATGGAAGGCACCTATTCCGGCGGAGGCTGTACGCAGTCAGGCGGCGGCCCATATACGGTGACGCTCAACGAAGATGGTTCGGGCACGATCCAATTTACCTTTAATGCCACCGCCACATGTCCGACCGGCACCCACACCTCGAGCGCGACATCGAAACTGCCCCTAACACCGGCTTCTGAGGTCTCATGTTCTTAAGTGGTGAATTTGACCTATTCTTTCGTGCCGGTGCAGAGGCAAATTGTGATTATGAAGAATTTTTCTTATGGAATGCTGGCGGCCATAATTATCGCGGCCGTAATGGCGTGCGGATGGCGGACAGGCGAAAATACGGGCAACATGAACATGCAGCCGTCAAATTCGGCATCGGTTCCCGCTGCGAATACAACGCCTGGAAAAACCGCCGTCACCGGCAAAAAAGCCTATCGAATCGAGGGCAATATCGACGATGCTGTTCAGGAAGGTAACGTCTGCGATACCAGCGTCGAATTCACTGTGCCGGGCACGCTGGAGTTCAAATTCACGCCGACGGATGCAGCTAAAGGAAACTACACTTATTCGGGGCCGTTCAACGCGACCGGTTCGGGGCCGTAC
>JACMMN010000055.1 GCA_014379075.1 Pyrinomonadaceae bacterium
CGAAACGGATCGAGGGCCTGCCGGAGGAAAAACTATATCATTACGATTGGTCGCCGGACGGCAAACAGTTTGCCTTCACACGCGGCCGCGAAGTGCGCGATGCGGTTTTGATCACCGATTTCAGGTAAACTTTTTATTGAATTTTCCAGGCGGTTTTTTGCTCTAGCGCGCGAAAGACGGCCAGAATCTCTGTAATCTCAGGCGTGTCTTTGCCCATGTTGCCGGTCTTGATGACCTTCGTGCCGGACGCGTAGGTAATTATCAGAACTTTCTTTATCGGGAGCGAGCTTATTTCTCTCGAATCTTCCTCATTCATAAAATCGTTCTTGGTGAGAACGAGGGCAAGGACGGCGAATTCTGCCGGGCCGATCGAAGCGGTGTACTTTTTCGGCCCTTCATAACTTTTATTGCCGTTAACCGTCCGCTCGCCGGCCGTTATCTTGGTCGCGGCGCCGTCCGAGTAAAAGATCACCGATTTCGATGTCAACGAATTATTCAGCGAATTGACTTTGCCGAAAAACAAGGCCGTGCTGGCGGTGCTCACGTGAGAGGACTCATCGAATTCAACGCTGGTTATTTCGCCTGGAGCTACTGAGCTCTGCTGTTTCGGCCGCGGAGTCGACGACGTTTCGATGGAAGCAGCGTCGGGGTTCTTTACACCCGTGCTGACGTAATATAAATATCCGGAAAACGCCGCGATCAGAAGAAAAACAAAGAAAAGAGCGATGACGGCGATCGCGGCGAATATTTTAACAACTGTGCTGTTCATAATAGTGCGGTCACTTTCGGCATGGAGCTGGAGCGTCGATCACCATTCCGACACCGAATTCGTTCATGCCGTTGACGCAGACGATGACGTTTTTAATTTCCGGGAATTGTTTCGCGGTGCGGATAACGGCTGCCTCGAACCGTAGCGTTGCGAGGTCGCCCGGATCCGTATTCTCGCCGACCGTGCGGGTGAAATCGATACGCGTCGTTCCGCGTTTTATTTTGATCGATGAAAGTTTGAGATCGTCGGTGTACCTGACGCTGGCGAAACGATCCGGCTTTTCATCGGCGGTCGGATCGGCCAGCAAAGCCTCGATCGTCGGGCGAAGCGGCGCCTTTCTATCTACCATTCTCGTGAAAGCGATCAGGTCGTCACCGCCGCCTTCGCGGTTGAATTCCCAGAAGTAAATCTTGACCTTTTTCAAATCGTCCGTCTGGGCCGCAGAGATTTGGAACATGCTTAAAATCAACAGCGTCAGAATCAAAATGCACGGTGATCTGAAAAGGATTTTGCTGGGTTTTGTTGACATACTGATTTTTGCTTCAGGAAATGCGGTCGGCATCTTATTCGGTGGTAAAAGAAAAGACCTTTACCACGGATCATGAGGAACGAAATCCGAACAAGACGAAAAGAACAATTTCAGTCCGGTATTTCTTTATGCCAACAGAACTCAGTCGTTGCTTCTCAATAACGGCGTCTCGCGTTTTGCCTCTGGAAGCGTCTCTCTTGGCAAGATCGAGCCACATTCGGCCGCGCTCGATCTTGTCTCCCGCGAGCCATTCCTGTGATGGGAACGGTTTGCGGGAATAGTCCCGCCACGGCTTTTTCATCCCCAGGCAGCCGAGATTGACGGCGGCAATGATCGCCAGACAGGAAACCATATTGGTCTTCGCTTTAGGGAAAGTGTCATCATTTGTTGGCTTTCGTCAGCTTACAAATTATTCGAACAGCCCTTTACCGCCGCGGGGCCGACGAAAAGAGCGGACCTGCCGGTGGAATTGTCTATGATCTCAACCGAGGCCGATCCGTTTCGTTCGAAAGTGTCCGGCCCGCCAAGGGCGCTTATGACGGCACGCATTTGTATCCTTCCAAAACGGTCGCGCGTCGCGGTAAGTTCGTCACTGTTCAAATCGAACGATGCGACCTTTCCGGGTTCGATCCGAACAGGTTCCGGGGTTTCCTTCAGCACGCTGCCGTCGGCCGCAATAAATTTCCAATTCACTACGAAGCCTTTTTGGTCTTCTCCGCAATTTAGAACGTTCAGCCGAGCGGTTTGGCCGCGGGTCATACCGAACATGAAAATTGGCGCGGCTGAGGCGGCGTGGTCCTCCGACGCGCGGAATAGAGCCGTTTGCGTCCCGCTCGTCGTTTGAACGCCCTGAAAAAGCCCCATTTTATTTGCGCCCAGCCAAACTGAAACTGCCGCAACAACGATGAATATTATGAATGCGCCGACAACAATTTTCGATGTTTTCATTGCTTACTCCTTTTTTTGCAACCTCAATCGTCAGCCGCGCCGAACCGGTAGACGAGAAAACCGATCGCCCGTGCGGGTTTGCCGTAAACCTCGGGTTTATTAAATTTGGATTCAATCGCCGCCCGCTCGGCTTCGGGGTGAAGCAGCTTGTTTCCGGTTCTTGCCCTGGCGGTCAGGACGTTGCCGAACTGGTCGATCAGAACCTCGACTTGAACCAGACCGGAAGCGCCGCCGGCCTTTGCCTCACGGGTGTAATATGGCTTTTCGGCGGACACGACCTCGAAATTGAGAAACGAATATTTATCGCCGACGACAAAACCGTTCCATTTTTTCGCGGCCGACCCTGCAACCGACGTTCCCGTCGCAGTGCGCACGGTTTTTCGCTTGGGTACCGCGGCCTTCTTTTTTGCAGTGGTCTTATTGTCTGTACTAAATTTTCTATCCGGCGTTCGACCGCCCGTATTCGAACCCACGGCTTCGTCTATCGCGACTATTGCTCCCCCGCCTTCGAGCTGGGCCGAGGTGTTGGGAACACAAAAAGCTGCAAAAGCAGTAAGAATAATGAAACTGGAAAACCGATACGAATATTTGCTTCTCATAAAATGTTAGACTCCCATGAAGAATGGTTTTTGCCGACTGCTCTGAGTTCACGCTTCAGCGGGCATCATATTTAACCGAAAACGCTGAAGCGTGAACTCAGTAAGCGCTATAATCGCCATAAATGCTTAGAAAGATTGCCCGTACCGTCTGGGATATTCTGCCGCATAGTGTACTCCTAAAAATGATACGCGTGACGCAGGCCAAATTCACCGTGTCCGCGGCCGTCGTGATCGTGAACGAAAAAGGTGAAGTGCTCGTTCTCAATCACGCGCTGCGGTTCAATTCAGGCTGGGGTTTGCCGGGCGGATTTATGGAACGCGGCGAGCAGCCTGAGGACGGCATAAGGCGCGAGATACGCGAGGAGACCGGTATAGAGTTAGATTCGCTGAGATTGCTCAGCGTTCGCGTGATCGGCTCCCACATCGAAATGATGTTTGCCGCGGTCTCCGTCGGGGAACCGGAAGTAATGAGCCGCGAAATACTCGAACTCGGCTGGTTCACGCCGGAGACTTTACCCGAAAAAATGAGCGGCGGACAGAAAGGTCTGATCGGGAAAGTTTTGAACGGTGAAGTTTGAAAAAAAGCGGCGCGGTGATTAAGATAATCTTTTGGTCGTAGCCCGACGGTAATGGCTAAGAACGCTAACCTCTAAGAAAGCCCTTCCTTACGGTCAGGCTTCTGCAAATTGAACAGGAGACAATAATGGTAGATTTAGTTCCTTCTTCGGAATCGGTGATGACGATCCTGCAGGACACCGGCGCATATCGCAAAGGGCATTTTATATATCCGAACGGCAAGCATGCTTCGCACTATTTCCAGATGCCGCTGGCTTTTCGGTATTACGATAACGCCCGTATTCTGTCAGTCGGGCTCAGCCGCATGTTCCGTATGGAAAAAACCATCGCCGGACGGCTGCCGAAGGTGTCGATCATCAGCCCGAGCCCAGGCGGAATCATGGTCGCGTTCGGAGTGCGCGAAGCGCTGAGCGCCGAGCAGATCTACTGGGCTGAAATGGAGGAAGGAAAACGCCAGTTTCGCCAATATATGAGCGAAACCGATGTTTATCCGGCGATAATCGTTGACGACATCAACCGTTCCGGCAAGGCGATACAGGAAACGGTCGATCTGGTGAAGAGCGTCGGATCAGAAGTCATCGGCATTGGAACCATCGCAAAATTCGATGACGCTCCCGATGAATTCGACGGCATTCCGGTCAAGACGTTATTGAGTTTCGATGTCAACTTCTATGAAACGGAAGATGATTGGAAAAATTCGAGAAGCGCTTCGGATGCGGAAGAAGAGAAAGTAAGGTTTTAAGGTTATGTTCTGAGTTCATGCTGAAGCGTGAACTCAGAACTATCTGTCAAACTCTCTTAGTTCGCTCCGCAGATCTCTCCGTTCCACAAACAACCTCAAAAACCTTTCGCGGCTGGTGAGAAAAAGCCATATTGCCTTCGCCCAGCCGCTTAATTCCTCGATCTGTTCCAACGTGTAAAGAGCCGCGTAACCGCATAAAAAGGATAGCGGAATCGACGCCAAAGCAATCTCCCAGCCAAAAAAGAACCAGAATACGATCGCATTGATCATCCACGTCAGCGGCACAAGAAGCATGCCCGCGAGTACTTTGACGGTCGATGCTATATCGTCGGCGCCGTGCCGCGAATAAAGCCTTGCGAAAAGTTTGCACAATTGGTAAGCCGGAAAATGAATTACTGCGCCCATAAGCGCCATCGGAGACAGGAACAGCAAAAGCCACGTTTGAATAAAAGCCTGTTTCACGACAAACCCGCGCGAATATTGGGCAAGCGAAAGGTGCTCCGCTTCGATGCCCAACTTATCGAGCTTTTCGTCGTATTCGTGAATCCGGCGGTGCAGTTCAGTGTCATTTTGCAGCTGATTTTCGGCAATGTAATTTTTCAGAAAATCGACCTTTTCACCGAGATTCTCATTCTCCGCTGCGGTGGCAAAGATCTGCTCGGCGATGTTCGCGGTGTGCAGTTCGGCCTCAGTTTCGGCGTTTAACGTCACTTCGCGAAGGGCGTTTTCAATTTGAGCAGTAAGCCGCTTCACCGCATCACGCGGCGGCTGGCCCTCGGCGTCCAGTTCGATGCGTTCCACCTTGAACGCGTCGCCGAAATGCAGCAGGGCCTCGCTGCGAAACGTCGTTTTATTGGTGTAATAAAGCCCGACCGGAACGATCTCGATATCGATCGGCTCCCCGCTGGAAACGGTGCCGAGTGCTATTCGCGCCGCACCCGTTTTCGCCGGCAGCAACTTCGGCGAATTGTGCGAAACGCCTTCGGGGAAAAGCGCTATCGAGCCGCCTTTTTGCAGAAGTTCGCGGCAGACCTCGAATGTTTTTTGATTTTTGGAAACATCTTCGCCAGCGTCTATCTTTCGGTAAAGCGGCAATGCCTCGACGGTGCGCAGCAGGAATGAGATCACCGGCATTTGAAAGAGAGTGGATTTGGCGAGAAACGATATCCTACGTGGCAGGCCAATAAAAACAAGCGCAGGATCGATCAGGCCGTTCGGGTGATTGATAACAAAGATCAGCCCGCCTTTTTGCGGCACTATTTCAGCATTAACAGTTTCGATACGGCGGAAGAATAACCGCAATGCGATGCCGAATGCGGCGAGGATAATGCGGAAAGTGAACGTTCCCTGGCGATTAAGAACCAGGTCTGGAAGGGTAAGTTGTCTGATTGCAGGAAGCATAGGAGCGCAGGCACCCTTGCCTGCAATGAAGCGCCGCTTCGACGAGAACAAACTTTTAAAGGCGAACAGGCCTTGAGGCAGCGTAATGCGTTCGCGGACTCCGCGGGCAGGCAGGCCTGCGTTCCATCAGATCTCGTGGCGGTTGGTCAAAGCCTTGTCCATCGTTACCTCATCGACGTATTCGAGATCGGAGCCGACGGGCATCCCCATAGCGATGCGGGTAACCCGCACGCCAAGCGGTTTCAACAACCGTGCAATATAATTCGCGGTTGCTTCGCCCTCGGTCGTCGGGTTGGTGGCGACTATCACTTCCGAGATCTCAATGCCCTCGTTGTTTTCCGGCATCAGCCTCGGCAGCAGGTTGGGCAGCATCAATTCGTCCGGCCCGACCCCGCGGATCGGTGAAAGCGAACCGTGCAGAATGTGATAAAGGCCGCGATAAGAACGCGTTTTTTCGACCGCGACAAGATTATAAGGTTCCTCGACGATGCAGATTATGGAGCGGTCGCGTTTTGGATTTGTGCAGTAGTTGCATGGATTGATATCCGTAAGATTATTGCAGACGGAGCAGAAAACGATCTTTTCCTTGACCTCGAGAAGCGATTCGACGAAATTATCGACCTCCGCTTTCGGACGCCGCAGAATATAAAATGCGAGCCGCTGAGCGCTCTTGTGGCCGATACCGGGCAGCCGTTTGAATTCATCGATCAGCCTGGCGACCGGTTCTGAATAGTCGAGCATATTTTGAATGCGGCATGCGGAGGGCGGAGCGCGGAATAATGTAGAATTCAGTGATTCCGCATTCCGCACTCGCAACTCCGCACTACATAAGTCCCGGCGGCAGCATTCCGCCGAGCTGTCCTTTTAATGTTTCTTCGATCTTGCGGTGGGCTTCGTTAAGAGCGGCTACGGCCAGATCCTGGATCATTTCGACGTCGCCGTCCTTGACGAGTTCGGGCGATATCGTTACTTCGATGACCTCGAAATCGCCGCGCATTTTGACGGAAACCGCTCCGCCGCCGGCTGCGGCATCAACGACCGTTTCTTTCATTTTTTTGCCCATTTCTTCCTGCATCTGCTGGGCCTGCTTCATCATCGACTGCATGTCGAATCCACCTGGAAATTTCATTGTTTTCACTTCCTTTTACGGTTCTAAATTCTAAGCTCAATCCTATCTTTCCAACCTTCTAATTGCAAACTATGAGTTCTCTCGATGAGCCGCAAAAATAGTTGTTGACGGCGTTCATAGTTAGTTGTATCGTTTTCCAGCGCACACGCGAAATTTATGGTTACGGAGTTAAAAATGAACGGTGAAAGAAATAATTATTGGTTCAATGCCGGGGCGGCCATTGCTATAGGCATGGTCTTTTCGTCGTTGATCTTTGGGTGGTTCTATTCGACGACCAAAAAGGGTGACGAGGCGATAACGGTAACGGGTTCGGCCCGCAAGCGGATAAAGTCCGACCTGGTCGTCTGGAGCGCGGGCGTGTCGAATCAATCGGAACAACTTGCGGACGCATACCGGCAGCTTTCGGAAAACATTCCCCGAATCAAGCAGTATCTCGCCGGTAAAGGCATCGCCGAGAATCAAATGACCGTTTCCTCCATTTCGACCACGACGCTCAAGCGGCAGGACAGCAACGGCAACGAAACGTCGGAGATCTCGGGATATGCGCTGCGGCAATCGGTCGAGGTCCAATCGAACGATATCGAGAAAATAGCCCAGATCGCACGCGAAGCCACCGAATTGATCAACCAGGGAATCTTGATCGAATCGAACGCGCCGCAGTATTATTACACGCAGATCGGCGATCTGAAGATAGAAATGCTCGGCGAAGCAGCCAAGGACGCAAAGGTAAGGGCGGAAAAGATCGCCGCGAGCACGGGAAATTCTATCGGCGCGGTGCGCTCTGCGCGGATGGGCGTGCTGCAAATCACCGCCGCCGATTCCACCGAGGTTTCCGATTCGGGAATCAACGATACTTCTTCGATCGATAAGGACATGACGGCTGTAGTCAATATCAGTTTCGCCGTGGACTAGTTAAAAATTTTGTGTTTTCTCTGGAGCTATGGAAATTGAAAGCTAATGTCGAATCAAAATATTGAACTAATCGAAAAAACTTACGAATCGTTCGGAAACCGAGATTATGAAGCGGTGATAGCGAGGTTCGCCGATGATTTTGAATGGATCGCCGCTGACAATTCTCCGCTCGCCGATCAAAGCCCGTATCACGGAATCTATGCTGTCCGCACAGGAGTTTTCGAACGCATCGCGGCGGGTTTTGAGAAATTGCGCGTCGAAGCGGACGAGATGTTCGAAGCCGAAGGGCGCGTGGTCGTGCTCGGCTATTATCACGGCCAATTTCGCGGAAAGGAACATGAATTTCGCACACAGGTGGCTCACATCTGGACGCTTCGCGACGGAAAGGCGGTGAAATTTCAGCAATATCTGGATACGCTCAAGGTTTCGCAGGACGCGGCGGCCGATTGATTTTGTTTCAAAAGGCTTGCATTTTGTCACGGACAGAGTTACAAACAATCTTGTGCAGATAGAATGGAAATCGGAAAAGGTCCCGCCGTATATTTTCAAGCAGTCGGGCTCGTGGCCGGGCGTGCATATACACCGGGCGCATGTCATGCCGGGCAGAATGCTCGAGCACACAAACACATTCCATGACATCAATGTCGCGATCGCAGGCAGTTTGACCACTCAAAAATGTTCGGCCACCGGAAAACAGGTAACGACGAAAGGTTCCGGCGGCAATTTATGTATCACACCCGCCGGACAGCTCATTAGCGCCCGCTGGGAAAAGCCGCTGGACAATCTTGGTATTTCGCTCGACCCGGCGTTTGTTGCACAGGCCGCGGCGGACAATTATTATTCATCGACTTTCGAATTCGTCGAGGTATATAAGAAGGCCGATCCACTGATCCAGCATATCGGGATCGCCCTGTTGGCGGAATCGGAGTCGGAAACTCCGTCGGGAAGATTATTCTCCGATTCGCTGATCCAGACAATGGTTCTGCACCTGCTTCGAAATTACACGACGGCTGCGGTCCGGCAAGAAACGGTGAATGGCGGCCTTTCGGGTTACAAACTGCGGCAGGTCCGCGAATTTATCGACGAGAACCTGGAAGAAGATCTGAGCCTTTCGGAAATATCGGCGGTTGCCGGGCTGAGTCAATTCCATTTCGCCAGGGCTTTTCGCAAAACAACCGGCTTGACGCCGCAGCAGTTCTTGATGCAGCAGCGGATCGAGCGCGCGAAGGAACTGCTTTCAAACAACAAGCTGCCGATCGTCGAGATCAGCCTCCGTACCGGATTCAAAAACCAAAGCCATTTCACGACGCTTTTCCGTAAATTCACAAAATTAACGCCGAAAACCTGGCGTGACCTCAAACTAGCGTAGAAATTTTCACGGCAGAGACTCGGAGAAGAAATTTAGACAAGGATATCAGGATTCAGAAGATGAACTCAGATTCTGAATCCTGAGCTCATCCACGCAAATCTGCTCCTAATAATTCTTCCCCTCAGCGTTTTCGCCTCTCCGTTATCGCGGGTAAATTCTTCCCAGCAATTTAAGAACACAAACCGCAAACAGGCGAAAGAACTGAACCGCCGCGTTTTTCTAAACTCCTATCAGACTATCGAAAGTCTAAGGAGTTTTACAGAAATGCGAATTCTATCGTTTGTTTGTATGCTATTTTTTGCGATGGGCGTTTCGGCCCAATCACCGGCCGCCGAACGGTCTTTCGATGACGGAATGAAGTCGGCGACGTCCGGCGAGTTTGAAAAAGCTTTGGAAAGCTACCGGTCGGCTTTGATGGCAGGCGGCGAACTATCCCCGCGATTCACGTCGAAGCTTCATTTTAATATCGGAGTATGCTTGTATCGTTTGGATCGCTCCGCGGAGGCAATTCCCCGATTTCGCGAGGCGATCCGGCTGCGGAAGGGTAATTATCAAAAGGCCGCGTACGCTCTGGGCATGGCGGAGTTCGAACGGAAAAATTGGGCGAATGCGGAACAGGCATTCGAATGGGCAATAAAATTGAACCGGAGCGATGGTGAGGCCTGGTTCGATCTCGGCATGGTTTATGTCGCTAAATCGGAATTCGAAAAGGCCGCGGCAGCGTTTGGCAATTCCATAATTCATAAGGGTTCCGATTCCGCTTTGAGCCACAACAACGTCGGGGTGATTCTCGCTATGAAAAGAGAGTTTAAGCAAGCCGAAAAAGAGTTCGAAAAGGCGCTGCTTTTATCGTCAGGCAGGTTGATCGAAGCACGCACCAACCTGGAGTACTGCAAAGCCCAAGACCTGAGGGAACTACTGGCGAAGCTGGTATTTTCAAGAAAAGTCAGAAACCTGGAGAATAAATGGACAAGCAAGCAGATGTAATGGCGATCTTAAAGCTCTACGAGCTGCGCCGCGACGACAAAATGCGGGCAGCACGGGCGTGGTATTTTACCGAATTCGCGCCAAAATCGGCGATGGACATTATCGCCCTTTATCGCGACGGAGCGGAAGCTAGCGCTCATTTCCGGATGGTCACTTCATACTGGGACACCGCCGCTTCGTTCGTAATAAACGGCGGTATCGACCGGAAAATGTTTCTCGATGCCAACACCGAGCATGTTTTTATTTATGCGAAGATCGCCGAATTTCTACCCGAAGTCCGTGATCTTTTCCGCGAGCCCGACTATCTTATCCACCTCGAAAATCTCGTAAAGTCCCTACCGGATTTCGAAGCAAAAATGGAAAGCCGAAAGCGGTTGATCGCGATCTGGACGGTTTAATGAACGCAGGCAGTTTGCCTGCCCGCAGACGGAACGCGGACACCCTTGTCTGCCCGCGGGGCCGCGGACGCGTTATGCTGGCGCAATTTAGTTAATCGTCAAAGGTTTGTTCGCATCGAAGCAACGCTCATTGCGGACAAGGGTGCCCGCACCCCTCTCTTCTGTGATAACATATTGTTTCACGGATGAAAAAATACGTTTTAAAACGCGATCAAAGTTCGCTGCCCGAGCGCCTCACCCGTTACAAAAGCGAATTGAACGACGAGCAGTTCGCCGTTGTTACTGCACAGCCGAAGGCTACACTTGTCGTCGCCGGTGCCGGAACCGGAAAAACGAGGGCGATCACTTACCGAGTCGCTTATCTGATCGAGCAAGGCGTTGCTCCGCAGCGAATTTTGCTGGCGACATTTACGAATCGGGCCTCGCGTGAAATGCTGCGGCGCGTCGAATCGTTAACCGGCAATCAAAATGTGCATAAGATCTGGGGCGGGACGTTTCACCGGATAGCGAATTTAATGCTAAGGCGCCACGCGGTTTCTATCGGTTTCGAATCGAATTACTCGATCCTCGATACAGAGGACGCTAATGATTTTATCAGCGTCTGCATCGAAGAAGCCGCCATCGACACCACCGCCAAACGCTTTCCAAAGGCCGAGGTCATTCAAAATATCATCAGCTACGCGAATAATACCGATCTGCCGATCGAGAACGTAATAATTGGCAAATACCCTTATTTCGAAATGCTGACGCAGCAGATCAAATACGTCGAACGCATTTACGTCGAACGAAAACGCGAGCGGAACGTGATGGATTACGACGATCTGCTGCTCAATCTCAAACGCCTGCTGATCGAAAAACCCGAGATCGCCCCGCTTTACGCCGACCAATTCCAGCATATTCTCGTTGATGAATATCAGGACACGAATCGCTTACAGGCCGACATTATAGATTTGCTGGCGGCGAAACACCGCAACGTAATGGTCGTCGGCGACGACGCCCAAAGTATTTTCGCTTGGCGCGGTGCGGAATTTACCAACATCTACGAATTTCCGAAACGCTACCCGGAAGCCCAGCTTTTCAAGCTCGAAACGAATTACCGCTCGACGCCGGAAATACTCGGCCTCGCAAATGTTTCAATTGCCCACAACAAACGCCAGTTCCCGAAATTGCTGCAAGCGGTAAAGGCTTCGCGTGATTTCAAACCGGCGCTTGTTCCTTGCTCGGACGTCGAACAGCAATCGGTATTCGTCGCTTCCCGCATTCTGGAGCTGCGCGACGAAGGCACCAATCTCGAAGACATCGCCGTCA
>JACMMN010000375.1 GCA_014379075.1 Pyrinomonadaceae bacterium
TTGTCTTTGCCGACTGTTAATTGTATTATCCAGATATCTCAAAGCGCTAACATTATGGTTGTCGACAAAAGCATTCCAATACGAGTTGATAAAGACATCCTCAGCGGAACTCCCGTTTTTGAAGGCACTCGCGTTCCGGTTTCGGCGTTGCTCGATAATCTGGAGGTCGGCGTTTCACTCGACGAATTTCTTGAGAATTTTCCTACGGTAAAACGGCAACAGGCTATTTTGGTTCTGGAATACTTCAAAGCTACGCTCGACGATTTTAAGCAAGCGGCATGAAAATCATTATTGACGAATGCGTTCCCAGCATTGTTAAGAAGCTCCTACCTCAGCGAAAAATTAAGACCGTTCAGGAAATGGGTTGGGCCGGAATCAAGAACGGCGAACTCCTCGAACTCGTTGAGGAGCAATTTGAAGTCTCTATCACATCCGATAAAAACCTACGGTATCAACAAAACCTTAAGGGGCGAAAACTGGCTATAATCCTTTTGCCGAGTAATCAGGTGCCGGTTGTAGAGAATCTTCTGCCAGAAATTGACGAAATTATAAGGCTAATCCAACCGAACGAATTTATTGAAATTTAAACTCGCAATATTATCTCTAGGATTTATCTCAAATGCTTTTCGTCCGCCGGGACGGGCTCCTATGATAGTTGATCGCAGGTCGAGGAGCAGAATGCCGTTTTCGTCGATCTCGACTCAGTTTTTGGCATTATTCGGGCACAAAACTATCGGATCGCGGATAGCACGAATAGTTTGCTTCGAAGGCTCGCTCGCCAGCGGGACGCTTGCGGTTCAGTCTAGGACTCTAAACGGTAATTCGGGGCTTCCTTAGTGATAATCACATCGTGAACATGCGATTCACGCAGGCCGGCGGACGTTATGCGGACGAATTTCGCATTGTTCTGCAATTCGCTTATATTTTTACAGCCTGTATAACCCATTCCGGCCCGGAGGCCGCCGATTAGCTGGGTTACCATGTCGGCGATAGTGCCTTTGTAGGCGACGCGGCCTTCGATGCCTTCGGGGACGAATTTGGAGTCGGCGACGGTGCCTTCCTGGGCGTAGCGGTCGCTCGAGCCTTTTTTCATCGCACCTATCGAGCCCATTCCGCGATAGGTCTTGAAATTACGGCCTTGGTATAGAATGACCTCGCCCGGAGCTTCCTCGGTGCCGGCGAACAGGGAACCGATCATGATCGAATCGGCACCGGCTGCGATCGCCTTTGCCACATCGCCCGAAAACTTAATTCCGCCGTCTGCAATGATCGGCACGCCCGTGCCTTTTGCAGCCTGGACCGCTTCGGAAATAGCCATTATTTGCGGAACACCGGCACCGGTCACGACCCGCGTCGTGCAAATAGAGCCTGGGCCGATGCCAATTTTTACGGCATCGACGCCAGCCATTATCAGTTCAGAAGTGGCATCGCCCGTCGCGACATTTCCGGCGATAAGCTGAATGTCGGGGAAGCTTGATTTGATTGCCTTTACGGCGTCCATCACGCGGGAACTGTGGCCGTGGGCCGTGTCGATCACGATGGCATCAACGCGGGAATTAATGAGAGCTTCGGCACGTTCGAGAAAATCGCCCGTCGCACCGATCGCCGCCGCACACCGCAGACGGCCGAGGTCGTCCTTCGCGGCGTTCGGGAAATTGATAGCTTTTTGAATGTCTTTTACGGTAATTAAGCCTTTCAAATGACCGTCGTCGTCAACCACGAGCAGCTTCTCGATCCGGTGTTTCTGGAGTTTTATTTTGGCTTCGTCAAGCGTAGTTCCGACCGGAACTGTAACTAAAGGCTGCGGCGTCATTACTTCGGAAACAGGAATATCGAAGCGAGTTTCGAACCTAAGATCCCTGTTTGTAATAATTCCGACCAGCAAGCCGGTATCGTCCACGACCGGAATACCGCTGATCTTAAACCGGCTCATTATCGCCAAAGCCTCGGAAACAAGGGCAGCTTTATGGATCGTCACGGGATCGACGATCATGCCCGATTCGCTGCGTTTTACCTTATCGACCTCTTCGGCCTGCTCGGCGATCGAGAAATTTTTGTGAATAACGCCGATCCCGCCCTGCTGCGCGAGCGCGATCGCGAGCGAGGCCTCGGTCACGGTATCCATTGCCGACGAGCAGAGAGGTATATTTAGCTCGATGCCGCGTGAGAACCTGGTTTTCGTATCGACCTCTCCGGGCAAAACCTCAGAATAGGCGGGAACGAGCAAAACGTCGTCGAACGTCAGGCCTTCTTTTATTTCTTCAATGTTCATAATCGGAACGCGGGCATCGTGCCCGCCCTTCTCAATAACTTGCGGACTGAAGTCCGCGTTCCTTTTTTACAAAAAAGCCCGCACTTTTTGGCGGGCTTGTGTCTAATCTGAAAAAGAACCCGGTCGCTGCCGTTCTCGGTTCTGACCCGGAAAGATCACCGGTTCGGCCTCGGAGTCGGACGCGTCGGAGCATTCCCGACAACGATCGGCGTTCTTGCCGGGATCGGCGTTCCAACACGAACGACCGGTGTCGTCACCGGATTCGCCGTCGGACGCGGTGTTGAAGGCGGGGCAACGGCCGGCGTGGCCTGAGGCAATGTGGATGCGGGCGATGAGCTGACCTCCGAAGCCGAAGCCGGACCGTTTGCCGCGAATGTTATTGCGCCTTCCTGCCAGATCCGGGCGAGATTGTCCCCGTGAATATCAAATTCAATTGCCGCCCGCTTCGGATTTTCCGGAGCCGCGGGCAACGTGATCGGTTTCCCGTTTATCATCAGCTGAGCGGCCTGGGCAAGCGATTTCGAATACTTTAGCCTTAGGAGCTGCTTCGGTTCGAAGATCGCGGGCTTATCCGGCGTAACCAAAATGCTCGAAACCTTACCGTCATTTACCGCCGAAACCGATACGGGTTCTCCGCTCGTCCTGAATTCGACCTTGATCGTTTCTATCGCAGGCACGGAGGATGAAGTTTGAACCGCACTCGAATTGGCCGGCGCATTTACGTTGGAATTTAGCGATGTGTTCGAAACCGCCGGTGTTTCACTCGGTCGATTCTGAATGTAGCGGACCAAAAACAAGATCCCAACCGTCATCAAGGTCAACATGACCCCGGCAAAGATCGCTGTCGGGAGTATCGAAGGGCCGCTCCGGTCGTCGGTAAGTACTTCCGGGCGATATGTTTTTAGATGGTCGTCCTCGGTGCCTTCCATCTCGGTGACAAGCTGCGAGTAATCCTGGAGAGCTTCCTGCTCGTCGAAACCGATGAATTTTGCGTACGATTTTACAAAACCTTTATTAAAGATCCCGCCCGGTAAGGTCTTGTAATTATCATTTTCGATCGCCGCCAGATAAAGCGACGAGATGCGGGTCTGCTCCGATACTTCACTAATTGATATACCTCGCTCTTCGCGAGCCTGCCGCAATTTTTCACCCAGAGTTGAAGACATTATTAAAGATTTCCCGCCGCCGTTAAAGTGCGAATCCATCAGGTTGTTAAACTTGAAATATAGCGTTGTTAAAAGGAAAATGTCAATTGTTTCAAACTGTTTTATAAACCGCGACCGGCTTGATTAAAGGCGTGCAGGCGTGTTACGTTTAGGGTTTTATCCGGTCTTATACTAAAATCTTAAAAGCAATAGAAGCAAAAGAAAAAGAGAGGAACTTTATAATGAGTTTAGAAGCACTCGGAATGATAGAAACCAAAGGGTTCGTAGGCGCCGTAGAAGCGGCAGACGCCATGGTAAAGGCCGCAAACGTCCAATTGGTCGGTAAGGAATACATCGGTGCGGGTTACGTCACAATATTTGTTCGCGGTGATGTCGGAGCCGTTAAAGCCGCGACAGATGCGGGTGCGGCGGCGGCGCGGCGTGTCGGGGAACTTATCAGCGTTCATGTTATTCCTCGACCGCACAACGAGGTTGAGCGCGTGCTTCCAAAAGGCGGTAGGGTCGGTCTCAGCCCGGACGAAAAATCCTTGCAGGGCGGCGGTTCGGGGCAACTGGGTGCAGGAGACGCGGGAAGCGGCATCACGGCGAACGACAAAAATAGATCAAGAACGAAGTAGCAACTGAGAATTTCAAATTTCAATTTCGAATTACGAAACGCGGCAAAGCGTAGTTCGTGATTCGGGTTTCGTAATTTGAATGCCTAATTTCCCTAGATATGGCCGATACCGATCTAATTTCTCAGCAGGAAGCCCGTGACGCGGTCGAAAGCGCTCATCTCGCGTTTCAGGCTGTCGCGAAATTCGATCAATCCGGGATCGATCGGATCTGTGAGGCAATGGCGGGTGCCGCGTTAGCCGAATCGGCCCGGCTTGGCCAGTTGGCTCAAGAGGAAACGGGCTTCGGCAAGTCCGAGGACAAGCGCGAAAAGAACCGTTTCGCCGCCGAGGATGTGTGGAACTATTTCCGCTCGATGAAAACGGTCGGCGTCGTGAATGAAAGTGAAAGCATAGTTGAAATAGCCTCGCCCCGAGGGGTCGTGGCGGCGATCATTCCATCGACAAATCCGACTTCTACAGCGATCTTCAAAATAATTATCGCGATTAAATCCCGCAACACGATCGTGCTGTCGCCGCACCCGTCCGCTGCCGGATGCATCGCCGAAACCGCACGCATAATGCGCGACGCGGCGACCCAAAACGGGCTTCCCGCAGAAGCGATCCAGTGCCTCAGAAATTCTACCATCGAAGGCACCGAAGCCTTGATGAAACACAGGCGGACGGCGGTGATACTTGCCACCGGCGGTATCGGTCTTGTACGGGCGGCGTATTCATCGGGCAAGCCGGCATTCGGTGTCGGGCCGGGCAACGTGCCGGTCTTTATCGAACGCACGGCGAATATTTCAAAAGCAGTTTCCGATATTTTGACCAGCACTTGTTTCGATAATGGAACCATATGCGCCTCCGAGCAGTCGGTCGTTGTCGATGCTCCCGTCGAGACTCAGGTTCGTGAGGAATTCAAAGCCCAGGGTGCTCATTTCCTGAATGAGTCCGACGCTGAAGCAGTTGCAAGAATACTGCTCACGCCGCAGCGAACGCTAAA
>JACMMN010000056.1 GCA_014379075.1 Pyrinomonadaceae bacterium
ATCGTTTCCGGCGAAACCCATTCGCTCCACATCGTCGCCTCACCGCCCAAAATACGTTTCTGCTCGTCCGCCGACAATGTCGAACCGGCAGGAAGCGGATCGACCGCGTAATGCTGCGAGGCCGGAAACATCAGGTCAATATAATATCCATTAGACAAAACGCCCTGAAAGCCTTGCCGAGCCGCGTCCGCAAGGGCCTTCTGCCCACGCCACGAGTGAATTACCACATCCTTTGGCAGATCAGGCTGGAATATCTCGTCCCAACCCATCATTATTTTGCCTTCCTTTTGCAGAAATTTGAGCAGCCGTTTATTGAAATAGGTTTGAAGCTCGTGGTTGTCCTTAATTCCTTCCTTTTTCATGAAGGCTTGTATATTTTGGTTCGCCGTCCACTGCTTGCCTTCGTTTTCGTCGCCTCCGATATGCATATATGCATCGGGGAAAAGCGCAGACATTTCCTTGAAAAAGACTGCTAAAAGCTTATAAGTCTTCTCATTTGTCGGGTCTAAGGTCGGGTCGAAAATACCCGGACGCCGCTCGATCGTATATGGCCCGGGAGCACTGCCGATCTCCGGATGGCTGACGAGCCAAGCGGTCGCGTGTCCCGGCATATCGAATTCCGGCATTACGCGGATTCCGCGATCCGCAGCGTATTTAATGATCTCGCGAGCCTGATCCTGCGTATAAAAAAGTCCGTCCGATCCCATTTGATGGAGTTCGGGGAACTTTTTGCTTTCGATCCGAAATCCCTGATCTTCAGTCAAATGCCAGTGAAGAACATTAAGTTTTACCGCGGCCATCGCATCGAGATTTCGTTTCAAAACGTCCATCGGCTGAAAATGGCGGGCCGAATCGATCATCAAACCACGCCATGCAAAACGCGGCTTGTCCTGAATGGAAACGGCCGGAAAATAAAATCCGTCCTTATCAGTTTCGAGCAGCTGGATAAAAGTTTCTAACCCGCGCATCGCCCCGACCGTGGTAGGCGCCGATATTTTTGCCTGTTTATCGCTGATCTCAAGGGTGTAGGATTCGTCATCACCGACCGACGGAATCGGCTTTCCTGTCGATTGAGTTTCTACTAGGACCTGGGCATTTTCTGCACTCGCGGAAAATTCACGCGAAAACTCTAAGATGGTGCGGCCTTCGATCCGCCGCATTATCCTGGAGACATAGGATTTTAATCGCTCATCGGTTTGGCCTTTTAATGCAACTGCAAAAGTCTTTGATACCGGCAGTCTGCCGGTTTTCCAATTGATACTCGCCGGAATCGGCATCAGGTTTCGGCGTGATGTACGCAACTCAGACATATCGCTACCCTGTGCTTGAATTTCGTAAACGCCGAGAAAAAGTAACGCGAGGATCGAGAGACCGGTAATAAACGCTTTTTGCATAAGTGTGATGTTAATAGCTTTTTTGTTTTGACGGATTATATGAATCTATCGCTTTTCGCATGCAATCTGCAATTTTGCCCGTTCCCGGCTCGAACATATTGAAGCCGCCGTCCCATTCCCACCAGGTACTTGGAATGTTCAATTTCCCCAGTGCGGAGTAGACGGTTTCGGCGTGCCGGCACCGGTCCGGCATCGTTGGATGCTTACCGAAAGAGCCGAATTCGCCGAGGAAAATCGGTACCCGGTTCTTCTCGGACCAATCTTTTGCCGCCTGCAGATCATCGAACATCTTTTTCGAATCCGAATCATTTTTATAACTGTTAATCTGATTCTCCACCCATTTTCCTTTGGCGGTGGCAGGCGTTTCGATCTTTGCGTCTTTAGACCAGGGGAACGAAACCCCTTTTAATTCGGGCAAACCTTCGCTCGACCACGTCGCTCCCTGATGGGTAAAAATAAAAGGATCGTAGTAATGAAAGGTGTAGATAATATTTTTATCTTCAAAGGGCTTTGAATCGATCATCGCCGCACGCGAATTCCAGTCGTGAAATCCGACGATGAGCGTATGGTTGGGAGCGATCCCGCGAACGGTTTTTATGATTTGCTCGGCTTGATCACGCCAATCTTTTGCAGGAATATCATGCGGTTCGTTGCGCAGCTCGAAAAAGACACGTTCGGGATCCGTGCCTTTATATCGCTCCGCTATTCTTTTCCACAAGGAAACGACGCGTTCGGTCGCGGCCGCGTTCGGAACGCTGCCGTCAAGTTCGGTGTGATGCAAATCGACAATCACGTTGAGATTATTCGCCAGCGCCCATTTTACGAATGAATCAGCGACGATCAACGACTCAGGCGTTACCCATTCGTACGGTGCTTTTAAGCTGGCCCACGCTCCGAAAGACATCGGCAGCCGTACCGTTTTAAAACCGCTTTTCGCAATATCCGCGAGCATCTGTTCGCGCTTCGCCGCTTCGGCCGGTTTAACGAAATCGGAGAAATTTTTCTCTTTGGTGCCGAGCCAATAGTTGTCGAGATACGACAGATTCATCCCCACGCCCATTCGCTCCGCCCGCTTGTGAGCGACACTCTGAGCGAAACTTAAATGACTGCCGAGAAACAGGATAAGCGACAAAAACAATAATTTTCTCATTGCATTCACCCTACGCAATAGCAAACACATCAGTTCACTTAAGCATGAATTTGCCGGTCAGGCTGCCGACAATGACCGTGAAATCACCCGCCTCGACGGTTGGTTTATTATCGGCGCCGATAAATGAGAAGTCATCGCGGTTCAGTTTGAAAGACAGACTTCGCCGCTGTCCCGGTTCGAGCGAAATTTTGGCAAATCGCTTGACACGTTTCCCGGCCGGTGAAACCGTCGCCACTTCGTCACGCAGATATAAAATTACGGTCTCTTTTCCGGCCCTTTGCCCCGTATTCTGCACGTCGAAACTAACCGTGATTTCACCGTTCATCGGAATCGATGGCTGGCTTAATTTTAGGTTGCTGTAAGCATAGGTCGTGTAGCTCAAACCTGTTCCGAACTCGAACTGCGGTTTATTGGCGACATTTCCGAATGCCGTTTCTTCCGTTTCGAATAATTTGTGATCATACATGATCAGATTATTCGGATTACGCGGATATGTGAACGGCAGTTTTCCGTTCGGATTGTAGTCGCCGAAGAGCACATCGGCGACGGCCATCCCGCCTTCGTTGCTCGGGTTAAGGGCGAGTAAAATTCCCGGCACCTTATCCACGATGCGGCTTATAACGCGCGGCCGCCCCTCGACCATCACGACAACCACTGGTTTTCCGGTAGCGATCAAAGCCTCGGCAAGCTTTAACTGCGGATCCGGCAGCGTTAGATCGGTGATGTTGCCCGGCGTTTCGGTGTAGGAACCTTCGCCCAGACACAGAACGACGACATCCGAATCTTTCGCTTCGTCAACCGCTTTTTTGATATCCACCTCTTCGTCAATGTCCGTTGGGGTTGAGTTTGACGGCGAACCTTCTTTGCGCGTGATACGCGTTCCCTGTTCGAATTCAAAATTCTTTTTGCCGACCTTGGATTCGATCGCGGCGCGGATCGTCATTTTGTCTTTCGGATAAAGAGACGGCTCGGAACCCTGCCAAACCCAAGTCCAGCCGTTGTTTAGCGAAATCAAAGAATCGGCGGTCGGACCCGTGACCAAAACTTTTTTGTTTTTCGAGAGCGGCAAAATATTGTTGTCGTTTTTGAGCAAAGTTAACGATTCGCGGGCGGCTTGCAAGCTGACCTGCGCGTATTCCGGTTTGCCGAAATTGCTTCGCGCCGATTGACTTGGCATCG
>JACMMN010000376.1 GCA_014379075.1 Pyrinomonadaceae bacterium
AAATCGAGTATGTAATGTTGTTTTTTTAGCCAACGCTCTGAGTTCAAGCTTCAGCTTGTCTTAAGCCTCGCGCCGAAGACAAGCTGAAGCTTGAACTCAGAACGCTGGCCAACTTTTTTTTCCCGGCTGTTTCTTGTATTCTGATACATTGATATTCGGGTTAAATTGACGGAGATTTTATGAGCGTAGATATCGTAATGCCGCAGATGGGTGAATCGATCACAGAGGGAACCGTTTCGAAATGGCTGAAAGCCGTCGGCGAGCGGATCGAGAAGGACGAGGCGATACTGGAAATATCGACGGACAAGGTCGATGCCGAAGTCCCGAGTCCGGGTGCGGGCATTCTGCTTGAGATCAGACATCAGGAAGGCGAAACCGTCGAGGTCGGCACGGTCGTAGCGGTGGTCGGTGAAGAAGGTGAGCAGGCGGCGAATGGCAATCAGCCGTCAGCGGTCAGCAGTCAGCCGGAAGTGACGCCGGCGGCTGTCGTTCCGGAACCTGAACCTGTCGAAGAGAAAGTGGCGGCTGCAGTTGCTCCTAACTCTCAAAACCCTACAAACGCTCCAAACTCCACGAACTCATCAAACTCTACCGAGATCGTAATGCCGCAGATGGGCGAATCGATAACTGAGGGAACGGTTTCGAAATGGCTAAAGGCAGTCGGTGATAAGGTCGAAAAAGACGAAGCACTGCTTGAAATTTCCACTGATAAGGTCGATGCCGAGGTTCCATCAACGGCGGGCGGCACGCTTTTGGAGATTAAGGTGCAGGAAGGCGAAACGGTCGAGGTCGGGACGGTGGTTGCATTGGTCGGAGCGGAAGGCGGCGTCAGCAGTCAGCCGCAGCCCGCGCAGAAAGCGGCGGTGGAAACGACCGCGGCGGCAACCGGTTCGGACGTGCCATCGGTTGAGATTGCGAAAGAGGAAGTAATGGCAATGCCCGCATCCGTTCCGTCGAACGGTCAGGCTTCACCCTCAAACGGTCAAATGACGGCGGAAGAACTGCGGCGAACAAAGAGCAGTCCGCTTGTCCGCAATATCGCCAAGGAACACGGGATTGATATTTCGCGAATCGGCGGTTCCGGCATGAGCGGCCGCGTAACGAAAACCGACATTATGTCGTTCATCGAATCCGGCGCCGCGCTTCGCCCGCAGGATCTGCTGAAAGGTGGTGCTCCAGCGATCAATCTACCGGCGACTGCTGTTTCGACGTATGTTCCGGCTCAAACTACAGCCGCCGCTGGCGACCGTACCGAGAAAATGTCCGTGATGCGAAAGAAGATCGCGGAACATATGACATTTTCTAAGCAGACATCGGCTCATGTCACCAGCGTTTACGAATTCGACATGTCGAACGTCGCCAAATTCCGCGATAAGAACAAAGCGGAATTCCAGGCCCGCTACGGCACAAAGCTGACGTACATGCCGTTCATCTTTCAAGCGGTGTCGAACGCGATCCGTAAATTCCCGGTGGTTAATGCCCAGGTTTCCGGCGAGAATATTATTTTCAAAGGCGATATAAATCTCGGAATGGCGGTCGCGCTCGACTGGGGATTGATCGTTCCGGTGATCAAGAAAGCAGATACGCTTTCGCTGTCCGGCCTCGCTCTGGCGGCAAACGATCTTGCTGATCGAGCGCGTACAAAGAAACTCAATCCCGACGAAGCGTCAGGCGGAACATTCACGATAACCAATCCCGGCGTATTCGGCGGCCTTTTCGGAACGCCGATCATCAACCAGCCGCAGGTCGCCATACTGTGCGTCGGCACCATCGAAAAACGCGCGAAGGTGCTCACTTCGCCAGAGGGTGACGATTACATCGCGATCCGACAGATGGCATATTTCGCTCTGACCTACGATCACAGGATTGTCGACGGTGCCGATGCGGAGAGATTCCTTGCGTTTATGAAGGAATTTCTCGAAACTTCGCAGTTCGGTTTATAGTTTGCCTGCAAATTAACGTTTTCTGTGAATAAAAAAGATTGGAAAACTTTTAAAAATTGTGTATTCTTACCGACAAGACAGTCGTTTCTTGTTGTTTAAGGTATTTTTTGCACGATATCGGCTAATACCGTACCAAAACCGAACATTTTTTTCTCGAAAGTGTATATAAACGAGACACCTTCATAGGCCTTCATCTCCGGTGAATTCTAAATAAATTACCAATCAGTAACGATTTACACATCAATCAAACAAAGCCGCCGTTTTTGGCATAAAAATTGACTTAGGAAACTACGAGTAAAATACGCGTTAACGTTATAAGGCGGAAAAGTATGGGCAGAGTTTCGAATTAGCCGCTTAAGTTGTTTTGAAAATTCATGAAAGCTGTGGTTAATCTCAGTACTCGCTTTTCGAACTGCCCAAACGCATTTATTTTTCAAATCCCAGCATTTTAGGCTTTTGAGAGGAGTTCAAATATTATGATCAAGAAATTTTCAGTTATGTTTTTGGCTGTGATGATCGGTGCGGTGGGCGCAACCGGTGCTTTCGCGCAGGATACACAAGGCGCTCAGGTCCGCAGTTTAACGAGCGGCCAAAAATACAAGATCAAAGGCGTGGTCATTGCTAAGGATGACGACAGTACCTTTATTGTCCGCGACACTACCGGAGTGGATACCAAAGTTGTTGTAGCCCCGGAAGCAAGCGTTAAGACTAAAGGCGGCTTTTTTGGCGGCGGCGACAAAGTGGCCAGCAGCCAGATCGTCCGCGGCTTGAGTCTTGAAGTTGAAGGACGCGGCGACGGCGGCGGAAGTCTTGCCGCTACGAAAGTGCGTTTCGGAAAGGATGATTTCCGTGTAGCTCAGTCTATCGACGCCCGTGTTTCGCCGGCGGAAAATCGCTTGACACTTGCTGAACAGAATGCCCAGCGTGTATCAGGACAGATAGACGAATTGATGGCTATTTCGAACGCCGCACGCGGTGGAGCGAAAGCTGCACAGGATACGGCTGACGCTGCAATAGCCGGCGTGAATGCAACCAACGAAAGAATTTCGGCGATCGACGATTACGTCGTTCAATCGACTGCAACAGTCAATTTCAGAGTTAACAGCTCATTGCTTTCTCCGGAATCCAAGGCGGCACTTGACGAAGTCGCCACGGCCGCAATGACCATGAAGGGTTATGTTATCGAAGTCACCGGCTTCGCGTCAGCGGAAGGCAGCGTTAACCGGAACAAGGCTTTGAGTCAGCGTCGTGCACAGGCTGTTATCGATTACATGGTGGAAACCCACAATGTGCCGCTTCGAAGGATCGGACAATCATACGGTTTCGGTGAACTTCAGGCAGTTGCGGACAATACGACCCGCGAAGGCCGCGAACAGAACCGACGCGTAGAAGTCAAACTACTTGTCAGCCGCGGTGTGAACCAGAATGTCGAGGTTCGCTCATCCAATCCGGATCTCGGTACCGACAACGAATAGTTAGAGCGTTGAAAATAAAAGAGGGCAAAAAAGTGAAATTGGTGAAAACCTTTTTCGCTCTTTTGCCCTCTAAGTTTATGTGTACCTCTATCTTCCCAACATTTCCGGATAACGATTATGAAATTCTCCGCACTAAAACATTTTGCCATTGCAGCCAGTATCTTCTTAACAGGCTCCCTCGCAATTGATGCTCAAACACCGACACCGACGCCAATTACCGATGACGGCGATGTGATCAAGGTGGATTCCCGCCTGGTCGTTGTTCCCGTATCCGTAACCAACGCTGCTGGTGAACCGGTTTTGGGACTGAAAGCTTCGAATTTTAAGGTGTCCGAGGAAAACCGCCCACAGGTGGTCGAAAGTGTTAGCGATGCGGAAAATGTGCCGTTGGAGATCGCCCTCCTTTTCGATATTTCCGCCAGTACCGACGCAATGTTTAAATTTCAGCAAGAAACCGCCGCAAAATTTCTGAAAGATGTTTTGCGTGGGGAAGACAGAGCTACCATATTTACTGTCGGTCAACGCCCTGTCTTGATACAGGCAAGAGATACAGCGGAAAAATCTATCACGGGCATTCTTTCGATCAGGCCGACGAAAGAGCAAACGGCGTTTTACGATTCGGTAACAGAAGCCGCGAATTACCTCCAAAAAAATTCCCCGCAAGGACGGCGCAAAGTCATCGTTCTCATTTCCGACGGCGAGGACACCAATAGTGAAGGTGTGACACGAGCGATCTGGAATGCTGAACGCAAGATCGCGGATAATACGAGCAACGAAGCTCTGCGGGAATTGCGTGTAAAAGCCCGGGACACAGCTAAAGTCGTTGAGCAGATAAAGGTTCTCAAGGCGTTGCAGAATGCAGACACAGTACTATATGCGATAAATCCGGGCGGCAGTTCCTTCCAACTCAACAAAATGAGTATATTCGGACAGGAAAACATGCAGAAATTTGCGGACGAAACCGGCGGCACGGCTTTTCTACCAAAATTCCTTCCCATCGATCTCAAGGACGAACGGCAAAATAGTGTCAATGCCGGCAAAAATACTGCGCTTCTCGAAACGATATTTAAGCAGTTGGCAAATGAACTTCGCGCTCAGTACCTTGTTCAATATTATTCCGAGGCCGAGTTTCCGACGAACAAATTCGTCCGGCTCGACGTCGGGCTGCAAACTCCCGGTAATCTCCGTGTAAGGGCAAGACAGGGCTACTACGTCAAAAACTGATCTTCTGCTTCGGCCCTTACTTAACCTACATTACCCATCACTTCTACCGTTTCTTTTTCATGTGAAGATTTGGGGGACGGTTTTTGCTTTGGCGTCGGCATTGCGATAGCACCCATCAGCGGCTGTGGTGTAGGCGTTACAAACGGTATATCTATTCGTTTTCCTATGCTTGTCTGTTTCGAAAATAGCGAGACGAAAAAGAAACCGCTCATAATACTTATGATCAATGAAAAAACGGCGGTGGTACAAACCGACAACCGCTGCCTTACCTTTGCCCACCCGACCGGGCAATCCGCCGTTATTACGCTGCCGTCGCTTCGTTTGAAATAACGGACGCATAGCCGCCCTTCGGAATTCCGCAAAAGATTCTCCGCATCATAGCTCGTCATTCCCGAAAGGTTGTAAACATTCAGTTTGCAGTCACCGCAAAAACGCTTGCGTTCATTGCCGTACATCGCGTTCCAATCAGCCGAACACGGACTGGCGATCTTCAAATTGTTTAGCGGGCTATCGAATGTATGCATAAAAAACTCCGTTCAAAATAACTTCAGTATTGTGCTGCTGTTTTATTGAACGGAGTTCGAAATATTTCTTGCAAAACCCTTAGTTGCTGCGCCGATATTTATGCGTAACCGGTCTTCGACGTCCGACACCGATGGCGTTTTTTGAAATTATCAATGTCGGTGGCAATTGCTTGCGTTTGAATTCGTTCGACGGGTGTTCGACTTTGTTCAGTAAACTATATACTAATTCAGTATCGTTTCCGGCGGCGATAATTTCGGCA
>JACMMN010000377.1 GCA_014379075.1 Pyrinomonadaceae bacterium
ACTCAAAAAACGAGAGCAACTTCTAATAACTATTGGGGCCTGCTCTCTAACTAATCCAGAAACCGTCTTTGAAAAGCGCGTCATCGCTGACGCACGAGAAGGAATAAGTCACTATGATGCACGTTTTCGCCGAAATTAGCAAATTACTTTCTTTGACAGGCATATTTGTTATAAATTAGTCGATATGGAAAAGGAATACACGCTTGAGACGGATGATCGCGTCGGATACCTTTATGCGCTCGCCGGCGGCGATAAACTAACGGCGGAGATCTCAATTCAGTACTGGAACGTGATCGCGGAGAAGTGTTTTGAACTCGGCAGGTCGAAAATTTTAATTGAAAAGAACTTCGTCGAAAGCGTGACGCCCGCGGAAATGCTTGAAATGGCCGAGCATCTGGGGAAACTGCTTCCGACATGGAGAATTGCGTTCGTCGATCGTTACGGCCATGACAGTATTAATGAACTGGGAAAGAAACTCGCCAGAAATCGCGATATAATGATGCAGACCTTTAACAATTTGAAGGATGCGGAACGCTGGCTGCTGGCAAATTAAAGATCTATTCAGTCAGGGCCATGCTTCCCATCCGCGATTAAGGACAAATTATGCCTTTGTACGAAGTTTATGTTTACTGCGATCAATGCGGACAGCCGCATCCCGTAAATCTCAAACTAACGCTTGATGATCCCGGTCTTAATCAGGCGAATGTCGGCGAGATCTATTCCGGCCGGGAGCTCCCGTCTGGCATAGCGTTTATGCAAAGCAATAAATACAGGTGCCCTCACACCAAACAGCTTTTTCCGGCCGATGATCTGGGGAAGGCCATCCTTTATCTAAAGCAATAAAATTGAATTAGAATTCAAACTTTGGCTTATGGCTTTGTTAACCGGACCCGCCGAATTAACCTGTTAAATTATTGAACGAGAACTGCTTCCAACTGTGCCTCGATCTCCGCTTGGGCGTTCTTTTTAGATGCCCGGACGACCGGAGTCGGAGCTTTGCGGCCAGTCAATAATATGTAGTTCAATTCGTAGCGGCGTTTTTTTGTGCGGGCGTCTTTGATCTCTGTGACTTCGTAATCGAACGAATAAATATAGTGGCCCGCCGATAATTTCTTGCAGACGTCCTCTGGTAGATGAAACAGAAAAGTGTCCGCATAAATGCCCATGCTTTCATCGACAAACCCGATCGGGTCTTCTGTTTTCGATTCCATATAAACCGGAATGCTTTCAACGGAATTACACTGCGCGTAAATATCGCCAAGGACGTGTCTGCGTTTCATCGCTAATGGGCTGTATGTCATTCGGTCATTATAGCATATTTATTACTTTTGAATCATATTTTAGGCTTGTGACCTATTTGCTCCACGCCGACTGCCAATCGCGCATTTGTTTGATCTCGGTTTCCTGGGCTTTGACGATCGAATCGGCGAAGGAACGGAATGCTTCAGCCATCGGGGTCTGTTTGGCCGGATCGGTTGGAAATTTGGCAACTGCGTCTTTTGCCATCGCGACCGCTCCTTCGTGATGCGGGATCATCTGTTTGATAAATTCCAGATCGAAATCATTTGCTTTCAAAGCGTCAAGTTTGGCCGTGTCCATTCCCTTCATTCCGTCACGCATTCCGGGAAAATCCATATTGATCGCCTGCGGCCGGCCGGCAAACCATTCGCCGCGCCATTTTTTCATTTGGGCGATCTCCTTTTGCTGATCGGCAATGATGGCTTTGGCAAGAGTTTTTAATTCCTCGTGCTGCGCGCGGGTTTCGGCAAGCTGCGCCATATCGACCGCTCCCTGATGATGCATGATCATCGTGTCGATGAACTGAAGTTCGTACGGTGCCTGTGCGGCGTTCGGCGAACTGTCCATTTTGGAATGATCCATTTTGGAGTGGTCCATCGTGTTGTGATCGATGGGAGCGTTATTGGCAACCGGCGGCCGTTCGCAGGCTGTAAACAACGCGGAAACGGCGACAATTAGAATTAAAAATAATTTCATAGAACGATTATCGTAGAAAAGCGGCCGGTTGTCAGTTACAAGAGATGAAATATTGCCGTCTTCAGGCTTGCGGACCAGATAGCGGTTCTGATATAAACTTTGACGATCCAATCGTTAACTAAAGTCCAGGAGAGAAATTCATGATACGAAAGATATTGGCGGTCATAGCCGGGATCATCACGGCTGTCGTACTTTTTATGGTCTCACAGGCGGTCGGAGGTGCGATCTACGGCAGCCCGCAGATGCCCGAAGGCGGCGGAATGCCCGATCCGGCGGTGATGGCGGCTTACATTGCCAATTTACCGGTCGGAGCGTTCGTGGTGCTGGCTCTCGGATATATTATCGGCTCGTTTGCCGGCGGATTTGTCGCGAGAAAGATATCGCAGTCCGATTCACTCGTCGTGCCCGTAGTTATTGGCGCAGTGCTTACACTTTTCTGGATTCTGAATATCACGATGGTCACGCATCCGATCCTGATGACCGTTATCGGATTCTTTTGCTATATTCCGTTTACGATCTTAGGCCATCGTGCGGCGAAGTAACGGCTAAACACTTCCGAAATCTTCATTCACCCATTGCCGTCTCTCGCGGCTTTGCCGCTCTATTTGCGGTAAAGCTATGCTTTTCCGATTGACTTTCAAAATATCTTGCGGCTTTGCCGCCGTTTCGCTTGGCCTTAGAAGCAGCGGTATAGCCGCGTAATAGAGAAATTGAGTTGCGGAAAAGCATAGCTTTTCCGCAACTAGATGGGCACAGCCCAACGAACCGTCCCCGAATCTGATTGCGTTAATAAAACTTCCACGACGGCCTATAATTCTTGTCTAGTTTTTGCTTCGTTAAAATTGCCCTTACCATTTCGACCGGTATCGCGCCTTCTTTCAGGATCGCATCGTGAAAATCACGGTCCGACATCTTTTTGCCGCCTACGAATTCCTTATGTAAATTGTAAAACTGCAGCCCGCCCATCATATACGCGATCTGGTAAAGCGGGCCGTAATCGCCGGAAAACGAACGGCGAACTTCGGCCAGGGCGTTTTCGCGTTCGTGCCCGACGCCGTCGACCAGAAGATCGACCGCTTCGAGCGGAGACATTTTCTCAAGGTGAAAATTCAAAGAGAAAATGATCCGGGCCGCACGGTGAGATCGCCAGAATAATGCACCGATCTTGTCTTCGGGCGTTTTAGTAAATCCCCTGTCCCACAATAGAAATTCCCAGTAAAGTGCCCAACCTTCGCCCCAGAACGGAGTGCGAAACAACTCACGATACGGCCGGTGGCGGCGCGTCATATACTGCTGCAGATGATGGCCGGGAATAAGCTCATGATGCGTGACCGCACGTGCAAAATGCGGATTGTTTCCGCGCATGCTCATCATTTTTTGTTCGTGCGTCATTGTGCTGGTCGGATAGGCGACTAAAATTGTCTCGCCGCCGAGAAAGAACGGGGCGACAAGTTGGCGCTCGGGCGACATCATTTCCATCCGCCAGGATTCGCGGGCGAGTTTCGGAACCGTGACGAGACTGTTTTTCTCGACGTATTCTATTGCTTCCAATGCGAAGTCGCGGATCATTGCCGGCTGCTTGCCCGGTTCTACGTATTTCTGTTTTACGGCTTCGAGGGCTTTTCTCCAATCTTCGCCGAAGCCCATTTCGCGCGACGCTTTTATGATCTCGCTCTGACACCAGGCGAATTCCTTGTTGGCTATCCCGATCAATTCCTCCGGAGTGTACGGGATCATCTCAAACTGCAATTCTTCTATTAGAGCTTCCCTGCCGATAGGATCGCCGATAATAGTGACCTTGTCGTCGGCCCTGATCCCGACGAGCTTTTCGGCAACAAACGTCGAATATTTCCCAAGCGATTCGTCAACAGCTTTATATGGTTCGGCGTTCCACCAAGTGAATACGGGATCGTATGCGTTGTGAAAATTGTACCAATTGCGCAGCGTCATCCGCAGCGACGCGATCATCCGCACTGCACGGTTAGCCACCGTTCGCTTCGGTTTCACCGTATTGTCTTCGAGTGATTTCTGCGTTGCAGCTATCCGTTTGTTCAGATCGTTCAGAAGAGCCGCCGTCTTTGCAGGATCGATGGATTCGAGCTTGCGCCGCGTATCTTCGAGATCACCGATCGTCCCCGCAAAAGGGATGATCGGCGCCATTTCTTCGAGTTGAAGATTAAAGCGTTTCAGCTCCTGCAGTTCGTGATCGAGATAATTTTTGAATAGTAGATAATCGATCTGCTCGTCGTGATTCAGAGTCTCGAAATTAAATCGGAACAATTGCGATTGCTTTTCCGCAAAAAGCTGGCTTAGCCTGGCCGCCCGATTCGCCGACGTTTCAGCCGTGTAGAAGCGGTTAAGGCTGCCGTAATCCTGACTGTATCTTTCGATCAAGCCCCTCAGGCGAGAAGGATTTTCGCTTAAAATTGAAAGTTCGTCTGACTGATTTTCGTTTGACTGGCTGAAGATCGAAGAAGGACTGATCAGAAAAATCGCAAGAATGGAAAGAACAAGAAAAAGGTGTTTGTTTGATCTCATTTCAAATAATAAATCGAGCCATAATTCAACAACTGTCGTCACACTCAAATTTCCACTAAGAAGCTAACACCGTCCGCGATCTCGACGCCGAAATTTTCTGCGATCGTCTGCCCGATATCAGCAAGTGATCCGCGAATACCGAGATCAATGCCGACCTTAGCATTCTTACCATAAACAAGCAGCGGAACGTATTCACGTGTATGATCCGATCCGTCTTTTGTAGGATCGTTGCCGTGATCGGCGGTCATTATCAGCAGGTCATCGTCATTCAATGCATCGAGAATTTCCGGGAGACGATTATCGAAATGTTCGAGCGCTTTTGCGTAGCCTTCCGTATCGCGGCGGTGGCCGTAAAGCATATCGAAATCGACAAGATTACTGAAGATCAGGCCGCGTGACCCGGCACCGAGAGCATTTATTGTTTGATCTATGGTCTGTTCGTTATTCTTGGCGATCAAATCTTCCGTTACACCCATTCCGTCGTAGATCGAAGCGATTTTCCCGATGCACACGACGTCAAGGCCCTGATCCTTCAACTGCGGCAAAAGATTGTCGGGTGGGGGCGGAACAGCGTAATCGTGTCGGTTTTCAGTACGTTTGAAATTATCTGCCGCATCGCCGAGAAACGGCCTGGCTATCACGCGTCCGACTTTATCTTCGCCATCGAGAATTTTCCGGGCGATCTTGCAGATCTCGTAAAGTCGTTCGACGGGAATGATCTCTTCATGAGCCGCGACCTGAAAGACCGAATCGGCGGAAGTATAGACTATCGGTTTGCCTGTTCTGACATGTTCTTCACCATGCACTTTTATGATTTCCGTGCCTGACGCCGGGACATTTCCGAGAACGCCCGGAATATTGGAAAGCGAAACAAATTCGTCGATCACACGCGCCGGGAAGCCGTTCGGAAAGGTCGGAAAAGCCTTACTCAACACAATTCCCGCCATTTCCCAGTGCCCGGTCGTAGTGTCTTTACCGTTCGATTTAAGTGTACATTTACCGTAGCTCCCGGTTGGATTCTCAACTGCGGGGAGATCGGTGAGAGGACGAATATTGGCCAGCCCTAAGTTTTGCAGGTTCGGCAAATTGACCTTGCGCGATTTCAATATGTTGCCGAGCGTATCAGCTCCGGCATCGCCCCACGCGGCCGCATCCGGCATCTCACCGATACCGGCGCTGTCGAGAACCATCAAACAAATTCGCCGAAACTTTTTTTGTGCCATGTTTTTATTTTACGACATTCGATGTCGGCCATGCGTTAAAATGCGCGGAACTGCGTCCGCTCACAAAACATCTTGGATTATCGCCGGGCGATCGAGCATGTCTAGCTCTGACAATTCTGGAAAACGCGACTGCTGTTACGGCAGATAAGTCGTGGTCAACCTTGGATCTTTGTTCAATCGAACTTATTACTTAATTGTCCGGAGCCGTATATCCTTCTCTTGCCCGCACTTGTACCCCTGCGGGCAGGCCTTTTAATTCAACCCTGATCTTCCGGTACTGCCCGTCGCGTTTTTCATTCGTCGAGTAATATCCGAGGCTGTATTTCATTCCGATCTCGTCGGCAACGCTTTTGAAAGCATTCCGTGCCTCGCTAAGATCAGCGACCGGGAAAACCTTGCCGCCCGATGTCTTCGAAAGCAACTTCATCTCCGAATCTGCCAGTTCATAAAGCTTTTTGCTGATCGCCAAACGTTCGAAATCGCCAAGCTGACAAAAGTTCGAGGCTTTTTCTATCGATGAATTAGGATAGAACCTCCGGTAGTAACGTCGTATCTGGGCAGCCGAAAAACGGATGGCGCTTTCGCAATCGCCGAGCAGATTTTCCTCGAAAAAGTCCCGGGTATTTACCTGGATAAAATAGCACCCGATCCCGGCTTTCTCGATCAGCTCTTTCGCTTCCTCAAAATCCGAAGCACTTGTCGAATCGACGCCGTCGGTCAAGGCCACCAAGGCACGCCGTCCGCGGAATTCGTCCTTTGGATCGCTGCGAAAAATATCTTCAACTACCTTTAACAGGCCGTCATAATAAGGCGTTCCGTTGCTCGTCCCGACGCGCTGAAGTGCCGATCGTAAGTCGGCCCTGTTTTCGGTAAGGCTGCTCAAAACCTCGCTGGTCGCAACGGCGCGATTATCTTTGGTTTCCGTCTTGTATGCAATGATCGAGACGCGGTCACCGGGCCGAAGGGAGTTTATAAAATTTTCGGCCGAACGCCGGATCAATTGCAGATCGGAGCGTGTCGATCCCGAGGTGTCGAGCAATATCGCAACTTCAAACGGGGCATTAGTCGCTGCGAAATCCGCAACTTCCTGTCGCTTACCGTCTTCAAAAACTGTGAAATTAGCGGGTTTTAGATTCAGAATTGGCTTGCCAGCCTTGTCCATTACAACAATAGGAACGTCGACAAGCTCCGTATCGACTTTAATGACCTCATCATCGTCATTATTTTTAGCGGGAGCTTTATCCTGAGCAATTAAATCATTCTCAAGAATCCCGGCCAAAACGATCAAAATAATTAACAACTTGACCTTCATGCTGAACCTCTTTATTTTTTCTTTTAGTCAATCGTAGCAAAAAACCCGAGCCAAGGATAGAAATCTTCGAGAAAATCCTTTCCCGTAACGGGCATTTAACTTTGATCAGATAAGGTTCAGTTTGAAATTTGTGCTAATATCGCTTCATTCACATTTCAAATTGATTGGATTGTAAGTTTTTTCGCTATTTGATCCGTGTTCGCGGAAGCTATTCTCCGAGCTTCGGAAACGGTTGGAACAGCATTATTAAAGGAGAGAACATGATTAAATTACGAGGATTTTTTTGTCTTGCGGCACTTTTAACTGTTAGCGTCGCATTTATGTGGGGGATTTCACGAGTCAGCGTTTCGGCAACGAACGCCCCGCAAACGCTTCCCTTTTCTCAAAATTGGACGACCACCACCTTGATCGCCACGGATGATGACTGGAGCGGAGTTCCGGGAATTATTGGCTATCGCGGAGACGATCTTAACGTGACCATTGGAGCGGACCTGCAAACAATCGTGGC
The DNA here is from genome assembly GCA_014379075.1 of Pyrinomonadaceae bacterium. Taxonomy (GTDB): domain Bacteria; phylum Acidobacteriota; class Blastocatellia; order Pyrinomonadales; family Pyrinomonadaceae; genus OLB17. The sequence goes on from JACMMN010000377.1 coordinate 7,577, forward strand.
GAATGGCTCTGGTACTCCGGTCGATGTGAATGCGAACCGAAGCGACCCGGACACTTTTGCAACTGGTGGAGTCGTGGAATTTGACGGCATTGCCAACCCCGTGGTCGCGTTGCAGGGATCCGGAACAGCGGATGTTCCTCATTTAGTGATTCACCTGAATACGACGGGAGCAAGCAACATTCAAGTTTCCTACAACGCCCGCGACATAGACAACGGAGCAAGTGTCGATGCGGTCCAGCAGATCAACACTCAATTTCGTGTCGGCGGGACGGGAGATTATACGAACATCACAGGCGGTTATATAGCCGATGCAAGCGGCCCCGGAGCTGCGACCTTGGTGACGCCGGTAAACGTAACTCTTCCGGCATCGGCCAACAATCAGGCATTGGTGGAAGTTCGGATCGTCACAATTAACGCCACAGGAAGTGACGAATTCATTGGAATTGACGACATTAGCGTAACCGTTGCAGGCGGACCGACTCCAACTCCAACGCCGACACCGACGCCGACGCCGACGCCTACACCAACTCCGACACCTACACCTACACCGACTCCAACACCGACACCGACTCCAACTCCGAGTCCGACTCCCGAACCGGGAACG
>JACMMN010000378.1 GCA_014379075.1 Pyrinomonadaceae bacterium
CGTTCTAGATGATTTTGAATGTCTTCTTCACGCTGGGCAACAATCTCGGCTGCCGCTGACGGCGTTGCAGCCCGCATATCGGCGACAAAATCCGCCATCGTAAAATCTATCTCATGCCCAACCGCAGAAATAATGGGTATCCCCGAAGCACGGATCGTACGCGCGACCAGTTCTTCATTAAACGCCCAAAGGTCTTCCGACGATCCGCCCCCACGTCCGACAATCAACACGTCGATTTGGTCCTTAAGCTCCGCCGTTAAATTAAATTCATTTGCATACCGTATTGCCCGGCTGATCTCTTCGCCCGCCGTCTCGCCTTGAACACGGGTTGGGATCAAAATAACACTCGCCGAACGAGCGCGCCGCGACAGGACATGGAGGATGTCGAAAAAGGCGGCCCCCGTCGGCGATGTAACCACGCCGATCCTCTTCGGAAAAGGAGGCATCGGACGCTTCAGAGCCTCATCGAACAATCCTTCTAGCTCGAGTTTCCCTCTTATCTGTTCGAACGCAACTTTGAGCGCACCATCGCCGACGGGTTCGAGCGATTCGACCAGGATCTGATATTCCCCGCGAGGTTCATAAAGCGTCAGCCGCCCGCGGACGCGAACCTGCAAACCATCAAACGGCTGAAACCGAATCTTGTAATTCGAGCCTTTGTAACACGCCGCCTTCATCTGCGACGATCCGTCGCCGAGCGTGAAATACCAGTGTCCCGACCGCGCGGCCATAAAATTCGTGATCTCGCCCTCGACCCAAACAGAGGCAAACCGCCGCTCGATCTCGGATCTAACCTGTGCGTTAAGCTCCGAAACCGACAGCGGACGGCGTTCTTCCATGTCGAAAAGAGATTGTAGCAATTCGGACGGCATTCGATATTAGAGTTTACGGTCAATCGGCGAATTTATTTATTCGTCATATATTTGTACGCCATCGACGCTATATCATCCATCGAACTTCCATCACCGTCTTTATCAAGGTAATTAGAAGCCATGTCCATCATCGGATTGCCCGATGATTGCTGTTGCTGACCGCCCCCGAGCAGCCCGCCAAGCAAACCGCCAATTCCGTCGGCACCTACGCCCTGCTGCTGTTTCTGCCGGCCGAGATAGCTCATTACGATCGGTGCAAGAAACATTAAGATCTGGGCAACTTGTCCGCTGCCTAATCCTGTCTGGCTGCTTACCTCTTCGGCAACCCGGCTTTGATTACTGCCTAGTATGTGTCCAAGTATTCCACCCGCATCCGCTTGACGCGGAGGCGGCGCGGCTTCCTGCCCGCCGCCGAAGATCATGTCTTTTAGGCCGCCGAGATTATCCAAGAGGCCGCCGTCGTGATCCTGTTCGAGCGCGGTGCTCAAACTTTCGGCACCCTGTGGTGTCGATGCATTGTTAGCCAAACCATTGATCAGCATTGGCAATGCCATCTGGATCGCCGAATTTACCATCGAAGGTTCGGCACCGACATTTTGGCTGATCTGGTCAACCGTTTGGGTTCCCTTTTCCTGCCCAAGCAGATCCTGCAATGAAAACATAGTTTTATCTCCTGATTATTGATTTCGAATTGTGCCATTATATTAACAAGTCAGTTGAGTGAATTCAAAATTTTCCATGAATAATAGGCGTTCTAGAATCCGGCCTGTCTTTTTTATAATTGTGGCAGCCTTCGTTGTCGCGGTCTGTTATTTTGCGTTCTATAAAACACGAGGCATTTCGAGACAGTTTTATAATAAGGTCACTACGATAATTAGCCGCGATCCGCAGTTGATAGAGCCTTTCGGCGTTGCGGTGAAGGAAGGACAAATTTACATTTCCGACGGTGAATCCGGCACGATAATGCGGTTCGATGCAGAAGGAAAACTAGGCGTTTTTGCCGAGAATTTGCATACGCCATCCGCCATCGCATTCGATAAAATGGGCAATCTTATAGTTGCCGATTCCGGTTCACATACGATAAAAAAGATCGACGCATCAGGCGCGGTTTCGACAGTCGCTGGAACCGAAGGCCGGCCGGGAGATGTGGATGGCGAGGCTCTCTCGGCGAAATTCAATGCCCCGATCGGAATTGCGGTTAGCGCCGATGGCACGATAGCCGTAGCCGATACTTACAACGATAAGATCAAACTGATCCGCGATGGCCAAGTAATAACGCTTGCGGGTTCCACCCGTGGTTTTGCGGATGGAGCGGCGGCGAAGTTCGATACGCCTTGCGGAGTTGTTTTTTGGAACGATGGCCGTATTCTCGTCGCCGACACTGAAAATAGAAGGCTCCGTGTCATTGAAGGCGACGGCCGTGTGTGGACGCTTGCCGGAAGCACAGAAGTCGGCCACGATGACGGATTATTGACCGAGGCAAGTTTTATTCGCCCGACAGCGATTGCCATAGGTAACAACGCCGAGATCTACATCGCTGACAACGACTCCGTGCGTGCTGTCCGGGGACGAAACTTTCCTTACGTCGAGACAATATCAGGCACGCGGCGCGGATTTATTGATGGCGTACCTCATCTTGCCGCATTTAATCGCGTGTCCGGCCTGGCTGTCGATGGACATCAGAATTTGATCGCCGCCGACAGCGACAACGGAGCCGTTCGTAAATTTCTGACTGACGAGAAAAATGATCCAAAAGCTGAACGTAAATCTGCGGCAACTCCGGAGAAAACCGATCCGGCGGAATTTCGCGTCCGCCAGCCGCCGCGCTGGCCGTACGAGCCGCCGGCGACAAAACGCGATATCGCGGGAACACTCGGTGAAATTCGCGGAGAGATCGTAGACGAAAATTCGCAGGCGTGGTTTCACAACGGACTCGATATCGCCGGCGGTTACGGCGAGCGGACATACTTTGTCAGGGGTGAAAAAGTGCTCCACCCGGCCGCCGTTGAGAATTTCGGCACGTCCCGCGAACTGATCCGAATGCCCTCGCTCGGCTATATTCACATTCGGCTATCCCGTGACAAAGACGATAATTTATTTGCCGGATCACAGTTTAAGTTCGAGTTCGACGCAGATCTCAAGCCAGTCAATATGCGCATTCCCCGAGGCGTTAAATTTGAGGCCGGTGACGTGATCGGCACACTGAATGCGATGAATCATCTTCACCTCATCGCCGGGCCGGGCGGCGATGAAATGAACGCTCTCGACGCACTCATTTTTCCTGGAATCACCGACTCGATCGTTCCGGTGATAGAAAAAGTTACCTTCTTCGACGAAAATTGGCTCGCGATTGAAACCAACACGACGGATAAGCGTACTAAACTTGCCGGAAAAACGCGCATTGTCGTACGGGCACACGACCGTATGGACGGTAACTCCGAACGCAGGCGTTTGGGTGTTTACAGGTTGGGCTATCAAGTTTTGCGGGAGGATAAGACTGCGGCGGCCGAAACAAAATGGAATATCAGTTTTGACCGCAATCCTGATTCCGACGCCGTCAAATTCGTATACGCGAAAGGCAGCAAGTCGGGTGCGACGGGCGAAACGGTTTTTAACTACATTGTTACGAACCATATCGACGGCGGCCAATTTAGTGAAGACTTTCTCGACGTAAAACTTTTAGTTAACGGAACCTATATTCTGCGGGTTTTCGCCGCTGATTTTTTCGGCAATATTGCAACTACGGACATTTTTTTTGAGGTAACACAATGAAACGAGTAATTACTTGGATACTGCTTATCGCGTTTGTTTTGTCAGGGCTTGCCGCCGCCGTTTTAGCCGAGCCATCGAAACCCGGTGCAATAAAAATCGCTCCGCCAGCACCGAAATTCACGGACGCCGAGCGTCATAGCGAACTTGTCCGCCGCCGTGCGGAAGTCGCAAAGAAAATGGCTCCGAACAGCGTTTTTATTCTGTGGAGCGCCGAGCCGCGAAATTATGCAGGTGATGTCGATTTTTATTACCGCCAAGAAAATAACCTTTATTACCTCACAAATTTAAAGCAAAACAACGCGACTCTTGTGATCGTAAAAAGCGGCGACGCTGTTGCCGAATATCTATTTTTACCAAAAAGAAATCCGCAATTTGAAACATGGAACGGTAAAATGTATTCGAACGAGGACGCGACACGCATTTCGGGTGTGAAAACGATCGTCGATTCCGCCGAGCAGGCCGCTTTCTTCACTGCTGTCGGGAAAAAGGAGGCATTCGCTTCAAAGGGCGGAGTAAACATAGAGGCAGGTGCCGGGACACTTTATCTCCTGCTTCCGGAGGGCGAAAACGACAGGATCGGACTCGCCGAATTCAGCCGTGAACGTGATTTTTCCAAGATGGCTTCCGGTTACAAAATAGTTAACGCCCGCCCGATCTTCGACGAACTTCGTTTGATCAAATCGCCTTTCGAATTGAAACTTCTTCAGCATGCAATCGACATAACGACCGAGGCCCAGATGCGTTCGATGTCTATGGTTGGCCGCGCGAAAATGGAATATGAGGTTCACGCGGAGGTCGAATACACATTTCGCCGCCGCAACGCGGATTATTGGGGATATCCTTCCATCGTAGGTTGCGGCCCGAATGCCACAACACTGCATTACGTCGAATCGCAGGGCGAAGTCAAAAACGGCGATCTGATGCTTATGGACGTCGGTGCCGAATACGACCATTACACTGCGGATGTTACCCGCACATACCCGGTAAACGGCAAATTCAGCAAGGAACAGGCCGAAATTTACAAGATCGTGTACGACGCGCAGGAAGCCGCCGCAAAAGCGACGAAACCTGGAGCTACATTTGGAGACATCAGCAAGGCGGCGAGCGACGTCATAAAAGACGGCTTGCTGAAACTCGGTCTTATCACGGACAAGAATTCCCAACAATCCCGAATGTGGTATATGCACGGCCTCGGCCATTGGCTGGGAATGAATGTTCATGACGTCGGCAGCTACAGCACTCCGCTGGCCGCTGGAATGGTTTTTACCAATGAGCCGGGAATTTACATCCGCGGCGACGCTCTCGACTATTTGCCTGATACGCCTGAAAATAAAGCCTTCATCGCAAAGATCCGTCCTGCTTTTGAAAAATACAAAAACATAGGCGTCCGGATCGAAGACGATTTGCTCGTTACCGCATCGGGTGTCGAATGGATGACAAAAGAGCTTCCGCGGAAAATGGAAGACATCGAAGCTTTCATGGCGAAAGCAACTAAAGAATTTGCTTACACTGCTTCCAACCAGGAAATACCGTCGACCATTTTTCTCGGGCAAAGGGCCGCCGAAACCGCGGTCTTTTTTGCACCTTCAGTTTATCCGAGCGGTCGAACGCTCCGTCGTGGTTACGCATCGCGTCACGCCGGGCATTCCCATTCGGAATAAACAGTTTTGTCATAAACGAACCCCCCTTCGTAAGCGTGTAACCCTAGACACCGTCAATACATGAATTTATCGTGTTGACGGTGTTTTACGTGGTACACTCAGGTTCAGGCGCAGCTTCCATACTCACCTTCGCCCTCCTAGAAAGAAGTAATTCAAAAAGTTAAGTTTTATGCTACAAAAATATTTCCACTCTATTTTCGTTGCGGCAGCCATTGTTATGGCAGGCGCTTTTTTCACCGTCCCGGTATCCTTCGCTCAGACGGATGTTACATCGCCGACTGATCCGGTTCAGGTCGTTAGCGGCCCATTTGACGATGATGGTCAGGTTGGCCCTCCTCCCCTGAATGAAGGCGTCGACAAAGCCATCGATAACACGATGACCAAGTACCTGAACTTTATCGACGAAGGGTCCGGTCTCATCGTGACGCCGGGTGCCGGTTCCACGGTTATCAATTCAATGCGTATTTATACGGCAAATGATTTCCCCGATCGTGATCCGGCGAGTTACCTGCTCGAAGGTTCAAATAATGCCGGCAGTTCATGGACGGTGATATCTACTGGCACACTCAATCTGCCCGCTAACCGCAACGCAACCGGACAGCCCATTTCTACACCGGGATTATTCTCGCAGACAGTATCGTTTTTCAACTTAATGGCTTACACGAGCTATCGCATAACATTTCCCACGATCAAGGACGTGATACTTGCCAATTCGATGCAGATCGGCGAGATCGAACTTCTGGACATACCGGTATCTGCGGCAACGGTCACCGTCGCGGGACGAGTGTCTTCGTCTGTCGGTAGGGGTGTAGCGTCAGCCCGCGTGTCGTTCACAAATCAGAATGGAGAGACTCAAATGGCTCTGACCAATGCTTTTGGGTACTTTCGATTCGCCGGCGTCGAAGCTGGTGAAACTTATATTTTCACTGCCACCCATAAGCGATACCAATTCACGCCGCAGGTCGTTACGCTTCTCGATACATTAAGCGACCTGAATTTTGTCGCCGAACCCTAAGAGCCGAAACAACCAGTTAGGTATTTTAATTATTAGAGACAGATCGCCGGAATGTTTTGTTTACATATTCCGGCGATCTATTAATTTGCCTGTACTCGTAACCGAGTAAGGCTCTATTCCGAACTGAATGTGCTAACATACGGCCTGAAAACATTGGTTTTTTCAAGATCGTTCTATACATAAAGAGCTTCTCTGCGTCATTTTAGGGTTGGATGCCGCCATTTCCAGCACATTTATCGGAAAAACTCTAGATACCGAATGTTGCCATTAGTAATAGTCAATCCAAAATCGGCGTCCGGTTCAACACGTGAAAATTGGTCGCAACTTGCGAGCGATATCCGAACGCATTTCGGCGCGTTCAGCGTTGCATTTACCAAATGCGCGGGCGACGGAACAAGACTTGCCCGCGAGGCTTGTGAATCAGGCCGGAAATTTATTATCGCCTGCGGCGGCGACGGGACAATTAATGAGGTCGCGAACGGGATCCTGAACAGCGGCCAGGATGTTGAGCTGGGGGTGCTGCCGTCAGGCACGGGCGGCGATTTTCGCCGGACTTTGGGGATGCCGCAGTCGCCGCGTGAGGCTGCCAAGGCACTCCGCCAAGGAGAGACAAAGCTTATCGACGTCGGCAAAGTCACGTTTCAAAACCATGATAACGAAACGGCCAGCCGTTATTTTTTGAACGTTACGTCGTTCGGCCTTGCGGCTTCGATAATCGAACGGGTCAAATCCAACTCCGCGCTGGATTGGCTGCCGAGCAGTTCGGTTCGCGGCAAGGCGAGTTTCGCTCTGTCCACATTGCAGGAAGTCATCGGACTCGACGCGGTCACGGTGCGCGTCCAGATTGACGGAAGGGAGGAAAAGACGTTGAACACGGTTAATTTCTGCATCGCCAACGCACGCTTTTTTGGGGGCGGCATGAAGATAGCTCCCGACGCCAAAATTAACGACGGCTTTCTCGATGTGATCAATATCGGCGATATCAAAACCGCTAAAGTTCTGCTCAAGGCATATACTCTATACAACGGCTCCCACCTCGATCTTTCGGAAGTAAAAAGCACCCTCGCCCGACGAATAGTTACCCGACCGATGAATAGCTCTGACGACGTTTTTATTGAGGTTGACGGCGAACTCCCCGGAAAGCTTCCGGCGATCTACGAGATCGTCCCCAATGCGTTACGCATCAGGGTGCCGCAAGGTCTCTAAAGATTCCAAACTTGTCATTTCTGTAACATTTCCATAACATTGGGCAAGTCAAAAAGTCCATTACGTTCGCCTTATTTTAGCTGCGATGAATTTAAAAGCAAAAATATTCCTGACAGTTCCGGCTGTGCTTTTTTTCAACCTGTCAATTTGCGCTCAACCAACGATCCTCCAGGACGATGAAGATGTTCAATCCTGGAACGACGTGCAAATTACGGTCCCGCTTTCAAAGCGTTTCGACTTCGTTACTGGTTTTATTACACGCTTCGGCAAAAATATCTCCAGGCTAAACGATGGAAGGTTTCTGATTGGTTATAGTTGGAAACCGACGAAAGCCTTGACGGTTTCGCCTTTCTACATGCATATAAGAGCTCGCAACGCGCTCGGCCGATTCAGGATAGAACATCGCCTGCATTTGCGGGCAGCTTATAAATTTCCCATTAAGAGATTCGGCTTGTCGCACCGGAGCCAATTCGAGTACCGCCTGCGTTCGCCGCGAAACACCTGGCGTTACCGGCCATCGCTGACTTTCGAAAAAGAAATTCCGAAAAGATTTGTCCCCGACGCAAAGTTTTACGTTACCGAAGAGCCGTTTTACGATTCGGCGACTTCAAAATTCTCGCGCAACCGGTTTTATGTCGGCATTGTAAAAACCTTGTCCAAGTCCCTATCGCTCGATATTTATTACCTTCGCCAGAACGACGGATTTTCCCGTCCGGGCGACCTTAACGTGATCGGCACGTCCTGGAAAGTAAAACTATAGCTTTTTGTTGACCGGCCGGAATATCCCCAATTAGAAAAAGCTTGCTTTTTCTAACCTCTTTTTTGTAAACTTGCTCAAATCAAATTGCCGAAGTTGTTTCGCGAAATCGAACAACGCGGGGGAACCAAAGTTTTGCCAGTCGCAGAACACGGGGCGTATCTGACTAGTCAGAAGAAGACTTCTTCGCTTCCAGCCCGACAGCTAACCTCGCAGGCGTTAACGAAGAAGGACACGAAACATCTGCCCGAGAGGTTGTGAACTGTGCTTCACAACCTCTTTTTGTCTTTACATGCCGAGGTGTGTGCGTTGTACGAGTGTCTCGATGTAACGAATTCAACGATTAAGATGATTGAGGGTCCGGTCTGGAGGATATCGATGAGACTTATACAACGATTCTTTATTTGCACAGCGTTCTTGCCGTTAATGCTTACCGGTGCGTGTCTGCCGAGTTCCCCCGGTGGAAGCAGCGAAGGGATAACGCTGACCGTCTATGGCTTTTCGATCATGAAGGAAGTTCTGGAAAAGGACATCTATACCGGATTTGCCGCTAAATGGAAAAAGGAACACGGTGTTGATGTAAATTTCGTCTCGTCCTTTGCCGGTTCGGAAACAGTTACTAATCAAATCCTGCAGGGAGCCCCAGCCGATATTGCCATTCTCTCGATTGAGCGTGATGCGTCGCGGCTCGCCGAAGGCAAAGCGACTACAACCGATTGGCGAACCTATCCTAATAAGGGAATTATAAATAAAACTCCGTTCGTCATTCTCGTGCGGTCAGGAAATCCAAAAGGAATCCGCGATTTCGCGGATCTCGGTAAACCAGACATTAAAGTAATCCATCCGGATCCTGTAAGTTCCGGAGGCGCTCAGTGGTCAATTCTTTCAATCTATGGTTCAGAATTAAAGAAATCCGAAGCGGAAACAGGAACCGCAGATAAGTCACGTGCTCAGCAGACTTTGCTCGGGATCTGGCGAAATGTGATTTCGGCTCCCGGCTCAGCCCGCGAAGCACGTACGCAATTCGAACTGGGGCAGGGCGACGCTCTTATTACTTATGAACTGGAAGGTTTATTGATGAAACAGGCAAATGCACCGATCGAAGTAGTTGTGCCGAAATCCACCATCTTTAGCGAGCACCCGGCCGTTATTATCGACCGTAACGTAACAGCGGCCGAACGCGGTGTGGCCGAGGCATTTCTGAACTACCTATGGACGGACGAAGCTCAGAAAGCATTCGTCAAATATCATTTCCGTTCCGTTACAAATGAAGCTTTCAATAGGGAACACACGGAATTCGCGAACATCGAAACGCCGTTCACCATAGAAATGTTCGGCGGCTGGGAACGGGCATACCCTGACGTCATAGAGAATATCTTCCTAAGCCAGATTCAAGGGAAGTAACTCCAGAATAGATGAGTGCAAATTTATCCAACGTCCGGCACGTTCGCGGTTTCGACGTCGTCAAACCGCTAAGCATCGCGGTGATGATCGCGATCATGCTGCCTCTCGTTTTGCTTCCGCTGGCGTCGATCTTTATATTCGGGACGAGCAAGGGGTTTGCGAGTTTCTGGAATGCATTGACCGCTCCCGAAGCCGTATTTGCGTTAAAGCTTTCATTGGTCACCAGCTTTTGGGCAACTATATTTAATGTACTTTTCGGCATTTTTGCGGCTTACGTTCTGTCGAAATATAACTTTTGGGGACGAAACGCACTGATCGTCACGATTTCCCTCCCGACCGCGATACCTACGGCTGTTGCCGGTTTCGCACTGTTGCTTCTCTGGGGTCCGTATGGAACGCTCGGACGCCTTCTCGATCCGGACGGGCCGCAAATAATGTTCACGGCATTCGCGATAATTTTAGCCAATATATTCGTTACGTTTCCGCTCGCCTTCGGAGTTATCAAACCCGTTTTCGATACGATGAGTTCGTCGCTCGAAGAAGCTTCGGCCACAATGGGAGCGACGCGGTGGCAAACCTTCTGGCACGTCACGCTGCCTTCGCTTCGGGGTGCGATAGTCGGCGGTGCTTTGCTGACTTTCGCGAGATCGGTTGGCGAGTTCGGTTCGACAATACTTGTTTCCGGCAATTTATCGTCGCGGACGCAAACGGCTCCGTTGTATATTTTCGCTAAGTTCAACGAAGGTCAGGTCGAAGCCGCAAACGCCATCGCAATTGTATTGGCTTTGTTTTCGTTCGCCATTTTCAGCATTCTATTTTTCGCCCGCGACTGGCTCGAAGCTGAATAAATAATCAATGACAAAAAGCGACGAACAATTGGCGGCCAGGGTGCTGAATGTCAGCAAGAAATTCGGCGAGACGACCGTGCTCGATAACGTGACCTTTGACGTTTCCGAAGGCGAAATCATCGTTCTGCTCGGTGCATCGGGAAGCGGCAAAACGACTATATTGCGAATCTTGGCCGGACTGGAAACACCGGACTCCGGCAGCATAATTCTCCACGGCAAAGACGTTACGAATCTTCCGGCCCGAATGCGCGGAACCGGCGTTATATTTCAGGCTTACGCACTCTTCCCGAAAATGAATGTCGAGGAAAACATCGGTTACGGCCTTCGCCTGCGAAAAACCGCCAAAAGTGAGATTAAAAAGGCAGTTGACCGACTGATTGAAATGGTTGATCTTGAAGCACACCGCAAAAAACGCCCGTCGCAGCTTTCGGGCGGCCAGCAGCAAAGAGTCGCCATTGCAAGGGCCCTCGCATATGAACCCGAG
>JACMMN010000379.1 GCA_014379075.1 Pyrinomonadaceae bacterium
CATAACTTCGCGTCTTTGCGGCCTTGCGCCTCTGCGTTAATTTCTTTTTGAATATTTGGAACTGCTTATAAGTATGATTTGTCGGCCGGTTCGGGATTTGATACGGCACCGATCAGGATTGTCGGCGTTTGCCACAGCCACCAGGCGATCATAAATCGAACTGCCGGTTGAAATGTCCATGATACCCATTCAGGAAGCGAAAGAATACGAAAACCGGCGATGTCCGCGAGCGTGTTTACCCCTATGGCCGTCCAAATGAGCAACGCGATCCCGACAATGCGCTCGAGGTGCACTCCCCGGACCAGAGTCAGCCCGTAAAACAGATTGCCGATCAGAAATCCCAAAATAAGCAAAAAGAACAAGCTGTCGCTGACGGCCGGCCACGCGTCCATCATTATACGCAGCGAGGATTTCACGGTTTCCTGCGTAGTTTCCGCATAGGCCGCCCGCCAACCGCGATTCAGGGTGAAGAGCCCCATCGACGTTCTGAACAGTTCCGCGGCGGCGAACAATAGATATCCGAGAAACCCGAGGATCATCGGCCCGGCGGAATCCTTTAGCTTTCTTGCCGCCACGCCCCACATCGAAGCGGTGACGAGTAAGATGTGGAAAATAACCAGCCAAAGCCGAAATATGTAGATCGGATCGGCCTGCAGCCCGACCAGCCGCTCGAATTCATTCGGCCCCGCGTAAAGGCGCGGCAGCAAATGCACGCCTAAAGTAGTGAGTCCCGAGAGAAACGCACATACGGCCATTGCCTTGAAGAATCGGTGGCTGAATTTCATAAGCCCTTTGGCCCGCTAATGTAAAGAGGTTAAAGTTAACGAATTTCAATTCGCCGATTTCGGCAACCTTGCAAGCAATGCTTGAAAACGTTCATCCGTTCTGACCGAATTCAAATCCTCGTCTTTTTCATACGATTCGCGATTTAAATATCTCTCGTCGATTGCCTTTCCAAGCATCTCGAACGTTTTGTCGGTGTTTTTCAAGCGCGCATATGCGCATGCCATATTGAAATAGGCGAGTCCGCGCGTGTTTGCACCGGACGGTATGCCCATCTGAAATGCCGCCTCATAGCTTTTAATCGCATCTTCGTTCTTGTTGGCTGCGAGTTGAGAATAAGCAAGCTGCCCATAAAGCATCGGATTACGAAAACCCCTGCTGATCGCATTTGAGATATGCGTCTCGGCCTCGGCATACCGTTTTTCGCTGTAACGAATCTGTCCCATTCCAGCCTGAGCAGCGGGATTCGAAGGTTCTAATTTGTATGCAGTTTCGAAGGCAGCATAGGCCTCGGTAAATTTCTGCTGCTGGGACAGCATTCGGGCGTAATGGATAAAGCCTTGGGCATCCTTTGGATTTGCGGCGGTGTATTTGCCAAGCAATTCGGACGAACGAACCGGATCGTTCATATAGATCGCGGAAACGATAGCGCGAGCTTCCGATGTCTCCCACGGCGGCTTCGGAGTCGGTTCGAGATGCGTTTTCCAAAAATCGATCGTCTGCTTCACCAAACGGCGCGATTCGTCCGTATCTTCGAAAGCGTCAAAGGCATGCGGCTGCCGGCTGGCAAAAACCATTGTCCACGGCGCGCGAGATTCGGTGACCCGCTGCCACAATGGAATTGCCTGCTGGCCAAATCCGCCGCCCAGATCGCCTTCGGCCAGAACGAAAAGAACCGGCAGATCCTTTCGCAAATTTCCCTGCGGGGCACCGCCATAATAAAGTACCGCCGCTTTGATTCCCTTGGCCGCTCCTTCGCCCATTAAATAAATTGAGGATTGTGTCACGTTTGCCGAGGCGGCATACACGCCGAGCCGTCCGGCATCTATTCCGTATTTCGCTCCGTCTTTCCCGATAAAATCGAACAACGATTTTAGGCTGTCCTGAATTGTGGAGCCATCGGCGTCCATCGATATACCGACCATTCCGTGGGCGGCGACCAGTCGCGGCCACGACGAGTAGATCGCCCAACTTTTTACTTTGCTGTCGGGACGATCACCTATTGCATTGAGGAAGATCACGGCGGGAAATTTATCGCCGGCTTTCGCGCCGGGCGGCGAGTAAATATCGATGCCGAGCGTTCCCGAATACGGAACGTCGGTTTTGACGCTCACATTCTTTGTCGCCGCAACATCGTAAACAACGCCCCAGCGTGTCGGATCCAGCGGCGAACGTTGATCCTGAGAGGTAGCCTGAGCTGCTATAACGGACGTAAATGAGATCATGAAAAACGATAAAAAAATTGATCTATTTCGAAACATGATATCGATCTCCAAGATAGATAGTGATTTCTTAGGTAAAAAATCCTTTGTTATCGGGTTGCCGGGACGTTCTTCATCCCAGGAAACGGCGGAGATCCACCACCGTTTGCCGTCGTAAAATAGTTCCATACTATTGACGCCTCGTCCCTTTTCCTTCTTGTCC
>JACMMN010000380.1 GCA_014379075.1 Pyrinomonadaceae bacterium
AGGCTAAGCGGCAAAAAGAAATTGGATGCGAAAAGCCAGGCAAAATGTGAACGGATACAGCACCGGGTCGAAGAGATCTGCGCGATTGCGTACGCCGGCGGGCAGCCGGTCTTTATCGACGCCGAGGAATCTTGGATACAGGATGCGATCGACCGCATGGCCTCCGAGATGATGGAACGGTACAATCTCGAACGGCCTATAATTTTCAACACGCTGCAGATGTATAGGTCAGACCGGCTTCAATATCTAAAAGAATCGCGGCGTGAAGCAAAGAACAACGGATATTTACTGGCGGTAAAGATCGTCCGGGGAGCGTACATGGAGAAAGAGCGTGCGCGTGCTCTCGAAAAAGATTATCCGTCGCCGATCCAGCCGGACAAAGAAGCGACGGACCGCGATTACGATGCCGCAATAGATTATTGTCTCGATCACATCGACGATATTGCTTTTGTAGCCGGGACTCACAACGAAAAAAGTACGCAGCTGCTGGCCCAAAAGATGCGAGCCCGCGAAATCCCCGAAGATCACCCGCATATTTTTTATTCGCAGCTTTACGGGATGGGCGACAATCTATCGTACGTGTTGGCGAAAAATAATTACAACGTCTCTAAATATGTTCCCTATGGGCCGGTCAAAGACGCAATTCCGTATTTGATTCGCCGGGCGCAGGAGAATTCGTCGGCAGCAGGGCAGGTGAGCAGAGAATTGGACCTTATCAGAAAAGAATTAGAACGCCGCCGAATAGATTAGATTTCGCTTAGATAGGTTTCGTAATACGCTGTCATCTTAATCCAAGCATCAATCTGACTGAGCGGTCGGAAACCTCACCTTTGAATTGCTCAACGCGGCCGATCTCTTCAGGAGTAAGCGGTTCGTTCTTCATTTTTGCGACCTGCGTACTTTCGAAAGCCCGGTTTGTAAGGGCGATATGGGGATGGCTAACGGTCAGCGAGCTGGAGTTTTCAAGCGCCGCGTCCGCCATTTCAATATCGAGAAACAGATCGGCATAAGCCGCCAAATGCCAGATCGTGTCGCGGCCTGAATTTTCAACGCCGAGAACCTGCAGAAGGCCGTAGCCGCTCTCAACCTGAAAGATCAAAAAATCACCGGGTTCAAATTTTTGTGACACAAGTTTATCTCCGTTGTCGTCAATGATAAGATTCCGGGGCACCCGATATCAAATTGTATTTATGAAAGTGTTGGAGCACCGCCTTCAGGTGATTGAATTATTATCGAAGATTTATGAGCGACTATCTCGCAATGCTCGATATTGCCATCGAAGAAGCAAAACTTGGTTTGTCCGAGGGCGGCATTCCAATCGGAGCGGCACTATTCGATTCGGGCGGGAACCTGCTGGGCCGCGGACATAACCGCCGCGTGCAGGAAGGCGACCCGTCGATTCACGGCGAAACCGACGCATTTCGTAAGGCGGGCCGGCAGCGAAGCTATCGGGACACGATAATGGTGACGACGCTTGCTCCGTGCTGGTATTGCAGCGGCCTCGTGCGGCAGTTCAATATCGGCACGGTCGTGATCGGCGAATCGGTAAATTTTCAAGGCGGTATTAAATGGCTGCGTGAAAATGGGGTGAAGATAGTGGATCTAAACTCATCCGAATGCATCGAAATGCTCGGCACCTACATCGCGGATAATTCCGATATTTGGAACGAAGACATCGGAGAATAATGACCGCCGATTTGTTGCTATAATGCTCCCTCGCTGGTTAGGTGTTCCCACATCCAGAGTTTCGATCCGGCATCGTCGTCACCGGCCCCGGCGATCCCGCCATGTGAGGTGTTAAATTTTTCCATAACTAAATTGACGCCCTTCGCCGCCCTTTTGCCGCAGGTCGGAAAAAGCTGGCGGTCGAGCCAGGTTTTTTTGATCGCGATCGCGTGATAAACATTTATGACGTTGTCCGGGATCAATTTGAGATCGCTGTTTGTCGATGTATCCTGATCGACCGCGTCAAATAGAAACATTGCATCGACCTTCGTGCCGCCCGACCGTTTCAGATCGTAAGCGACCTGAATGCAGGCCGCCGCCCCTCGGCTCCAGCCTATGAGGAATATCTTGCCTATGCTGCTTCCGGCAAATACCGTTGCCCTATCCGCCATTTTTCTGATATTGACGAGGCTGTCCCCCATCGAGAACATCGCCGGGCCTTCCACATATAGTTTAGGCGACTGGCCGGTCTGGCAGTAAGCCTGCCACACGTAGTATTTATAATTATTCGAGCCCGAAGTCGTGGGCGAACTTCCTTCCAGCGCAATAAGCATTCCTTCCTCCGAATACTGTTGACCAATATCTCAAACGAACTAATTTTGATACAATTTGCACAAGAATATACCATTAATCATAAAAAGAGGAAGTGTTAATTTAATGTCATTTAAGGAAGCAGTAATAATAAGCGCGGCACGTACGCCGACAGGAAAATTTCAAGGTGCCCTGAAAGGGTTCACCGCACCTGAACTTGGGGCGATCGCCATAAAAGAAGCGGTGAAACGGGCCGGTGTCGATCCAGCGAAGATCGACGAAGTTATCATGGGCTGTGTGGTGCAGGCCGGGATCGGACAGGCTCCCGCACGCCAGGCGGCAATGAAAGCGGGATTGCCGCCGGAGGTTTCGGCTTTGACCGTGAATATGGTTTGCGGTTCGGGTTTGCGGGCCGTCGCCATTGCCGGACAGGCAGTGCAGCTTGGCGATGCGGAATATGTCGTCGCCGGCGGTATGGAATCGATGTCGAATATTCCATACGCTCTGCAGACTGCACGCGACGGATTTCGAATGGGGAATCAGACGGTGACCGATCTATTGATCCACGACGGATTATGGTGTCCGTTTGAAAACTGGCACATGGGAAATACTGGCGAGATCGTCGCCGACAAGCATCAGATCACCCGTGAAACGCAGGACGATTTTGCGTATAACTCGCACCGCAAGGCCTACGAAGCCCAACAGGCCGGTTATTTCAAGGACGAAATTGTAACGATCGAAATCCCGCAGAAAAAGGGCGAGCCTTTCATTTTGGACTATGACGAACCGGTCCGCCCGGATACGAGCGTCGAATCGCTGGCGAAATTAAAACCTGCGTTCAAAAAGGACGGCGGAACGGTTACGGCCGGTAACGCTCCGGGCGTCAATGACGGTGCGTCGGCTTTGGTTGTCACATCGGCGGACAATGCAGCGGAAATGGGCGTCGAACCTCTAGGCCGTATCGTATCGTACGCGGTCTCAGGCATTGAGCCGAAATATATCATGCTCGCGCCGGTCGAAGGCGTTCGCCGTGCAGTCGCGAAAGCGGGTTGGGCACTTGAAGATGTCGAGCTTTTTGAGCTTAATGAGGCATTTTCGGTGCAGGCTCTCGGTGTAATGAAGGAACTCGGCATCAACCCCGAATTCGTCAATGTAAATGGCGGAGCGGTCGCGATGGGACACGCCATCGGCAATTCCGGCGGACGTGTTTTGACGACTCTTCTCTACGAAATGAAGCGCCGCGGAGCTAAACGCGGTGTGGCCGGCCTATGCCTCGGCGGCGGTAATTCGGTCGCGATGGCAGTCGAACGGATATGATCGCAAACGTTGCGGGACGCAAATCATCATACTTTTTTCGTCAGTTGTTTATATGAAGCCAAAAGAGCACGCAAATTTATTGAGCATATTTTTCTGGGTCTTCGCCGCATTCCAAACACTTATGTTTTTGCTGATCGCCTTGTACGTGGTTTTTATGGGCGTGGCAGGTGTAATGGCGGTTATGGAATCCAAAAACGGCTTGGATGGCGGATCGGTTGTGCTGTTTGTTATTGGCGCAATATTGCTGCTCCTTTTGGCATTTGGAGCGGTATCCATCGCCTTGAATGTCGCCGCCGGTTACGGCTTGCGGAACGAGAAGGCGTGGGCTAAAAAATGCGTCACGGCCGCGTCGATACTTTCGTCTCTAAGTTTTATGTGCGGCGGTATGATGATCGCACCGCTGGGAATGGCATTGGCGGTTTACGGGTTGTGGTTTCGCTTTGGCGGAGTCGGTGACGTTTATTTCGGTAAAACGTTCCCAATGCAGCAGCAGTACAACGTTCTTCCGCCTCCGCCCGAAAATTGGCGATAGCTTATTTCCCATTCCTATATCGCCCTTGCTAACGCGCGGGCTTCTGCATTTTCCTCCCGCGAAACCGGCTATCCGTCTTGCTTCTGATTTGTTTTGCAGCGTCTTTTTGCTAAATTGATTACAGCGATCTAATTTATAGAGGAATAATATATTTGTGGGTGAAATAATAGGCGTTATAGGTGCGGGAACGATGGGCAACGGTATCGCCCAGACGGCGGCGGGTGCTGGTTTCTATGTCGTAATGTGCGATGTGAATCCTGAATTCGTGGAAAAGGGTATTCAGAACATCGGTAAAAGCCTGGACCGTTTCGTCAAAAAAGAGACGCTGACCGAGGCTGGAAAAGCTGACATTCTCGGACGGATCAAGACGACGACGAGCCTCGATGATTTGAAGGATTGCGCTTTGATCGTCGAAGCAGCGACGGAAAACTTCGATGTCA
>JACMMN010000381.1 GCA_014379075.1 Pyrinomonadaceae bacterium
CCAAGTGTCGAGAAGTAGTCGACGCCGGTAAGGCACATCACCTTCCACCAGGAATGCTTCTGATGCGCTCCCTCTTTCTCGTGAGGGCCTTCCATTTCTTCAACACCGCTGTAAAGCCAACGCGACAGCCAGCCACCTTCTTTTTTAGGCATATTTAAAATGCGAAAGCCGCAGACGCAAGTCATTGCTTCTGCGGCTGATAAAAAAATTATCAGTTCAAAACGGCTTGTCTTCCATTACGCCTGCGAGGTTAGCTGACGGGCTGGAACAACGGAAGTGTTCTACATCGAAAAGACGTTTCGCCCCGAGAATTTTGGTTCCCCCGCGCCGCTTTCCAAAAGCGGCTTCGGCAATCAATTGTCAAAAACGAGAATATACTCCTGCTTGTAAACAAATGCAAACGCACAATCACCCCCCGACATGAACATTCGGCCTTCGTTCCGGATCGTCTTCGGCCTGCCGTAAAATTTCGCGTGTAACCGGGGCCGTATCACCCTCGCCGAACAAAATATACCGGGCGAGATACATTATCGGATTACCTTCGCTCCAGCCGAAATAGACGTGCGGGATCTTTCCCGTCGAATCGCGCAGATGCATAAGCAATGCGGCAATCGCATTCGGAACCGCCGGCGATTCGGTTCGCAAGATCTTATAACCTTCGACGTCGACGCCGCGAATCTTCAAGGCTCCGCTAAATTCAGATGCGTCGCCTAGCTCGATCTCGTAAAACAGGACCGGATCTGTTGAGGGGATATGATTGTCGATCCGCTTTTCGTGTTCCTTAAACCGGTATTCGGCAACATTTCCTATTTCCCGGCGGTTGGTAACAATGCGGATCTCACCTTCAGCCAGTTCATCGAGAAATTCCTGCGCCTTTGCGTCGAATTCTATTTGTCCTATCCGCAATTCTGTGGTTCTCATCGCGCGTGAAATAAAGGATGCGGCAATTATACCGATAATAAAAAGTGACGCGATCTTTATCCCGCTAGGCTGCTCGATTACATTAACGACTGTGGTAAAGACAAAAACGAGCGAGATAATGAGAAAGGCGATCCATTTTTTTTCCCCCTTCGCACGGGCAGAGATAGTTACCGCAACCGCAGCGGATGTCATCAACACCAATACACCCGTCGCATAGGCGCCTCCTTGCGAATCCACGTCGGCCCTAAAGAGGATCGTTACCGTAAAACAAATCGCCGTAAATACAAACACCAGCGGCCGGGCGGCCCTCGCCCAATCGGGAGCCATTCCGTAACGCGGCAGGTATCTCGGGACGATATTCAGCAGCCCGGCCATTGCAGAGGCACCTGCGAACCAAAGGATCAACACCGTAGAAACGTCATAAAACGTACCGATTCCCGGGCCGAAAAAAGAATGAGCAAGATATGATAGCGCCCGTCCGTTCGCCGCTCCACCTTCGCGAAATTCTTCCGCAGGGATCAGCATTGTCGTAATAATGCTGCTCCCGATCAGCATTACGCTCATTATTATAGCCGCTCCGCTGAGCAGTTTTTTGCCGTTGCGAATCCGGCCTTCAAGGTGCTTTTGAGCATCTGGAGAAAGAATGTTCTCGTCAATGTGCGAGGTGTGGATGTCGACGTGAACTCCCTGCGGCATCGGTTGATCACTTTTGACGAGCGGCATTACGACAACGCCTGTCTCAAATCCGGATAACCCGAGCGCGAGTTTCGGAAAAAAAAGCAGCGAAAATACAATGAGCCATATTAAGCTGCCATTAACATCCGGGTGGGTCCAAACCATCGCGTGCCAGTTCGACAACGCCTCCGGTTGGACAACAAAGATTTGGTGAAGCCCGTAACCGATCGTAACTATGTTGAATAAGAGAAACAGTACAACGATCCCGACCGCTATGTTAATTGCCTCGCCGAATCCCTTTAAAAACACTGCCCCGAGAAACCCGATAAGAACGAGAGTGACAATTATTCTGTGATTGAGAAACTGGAGATTATGTTCGACGTATGGGTTCTCGATAATATGGGCCGTCGCGTCGGCGGCAGACAGTGTGATCGTAATAATAAAGCTCGTCGCGACAAAACCGAGCAAAATTAAAACGAACATTTTGCCCTTCCATCGCGACAGCAGTTTCTCTAGCATCGATATCGAACCGTCGCCGTGCGGGCTCTCTTCCGCAACCCGCTTATACATGGGCAACGCTCCGAAGAGCGTGAGAAGCACCAGAACCAAAGTCGCAAAGGGCGACAGTGCCCCGGCGGCCAGAAAAGCGATGCCTGGCTGATAGCCTAAAGTCGAAAAATAATCGACACCTGTCAGGCACATCACCTGCCACCATTCGTGCTGATGCTTTCCTTCCCGTTTGTTCAGATGTTCGGGCTCTTCGACATCCCGAAACAGCCACTTCTGAAACCAACTTCTCTCTTTTTTCTTCATACAGGAAAATAAAAAAGCCGCGAAAGAAGAATATTTGCGGCTTAAATCTCAAGCTATGCGCTGAATTGAGTAACTATCAAAAAAACTATGCTTTTTCTTCACATGTTTTTGAGATTAACAACAAGAATTTTACGCTTATAGTTGATCTGGTCAAGTCTTGAGGAATGTCAGGCTGGTCACGTATTGTCAGCGAATTTGAAAAACGTACGACTTTAAACGATATAGGGCGACGTCTCCCACTCCGTCGCCCTCGTGGCCACAAGTCCTCACCACTCGTGACCGGATGTCCACCGGGGAGGTGAACAAACCGATTATGCATTAAACGAAAAGGAATGCAAGAGATTATTTTGTATGGGATCAATTGTCCGACAACGTAAAGATGCTGAATGGATTGGAGAAACTGCGAACTGCGATGCCGCCGACAATAACACTGCGGCGACCGTCCTTCGATTCGGCAAATAAACTGTATTCGCCGATAGGCGTCAGGGGATCTACACGGACTTCGAAACTAACAACCGTTATGTCGTCGCCGAAGTTCACGTTTGAGATGGTTTTCTTCGAATGCGTCAAAAACGGAGAACTGAACCTGATTGAGATCTGGTCCTTATCAATATTCTTACCGCCCAGATACAGCGTGTATGACCTCCCTGCGTTGAGCGGCACGGCCAATTCGGATAGCTGGCCGTTAAAGCCCAGATACTGAAGTTCGACGTCAGAGACGTTCGCGACGAGACGCTTTATTAATGGGGACGCATCTCCGCTTTCTACCTCGACATTGCCAATCTCTTGTGCCGAAAACGCGCTCTTGAGCTTTCCGACTTGCTGAGCATAAACGGTGTAATCTCCTGCCGGCAGGCCATCAAACCGGAATGAACCGTCAGCGCGGGTTGAACCTTCGCCGAATAATTTGCCAGAGTCTGAATCCTCTGCCCACACTTGCACGCCTTTCGCTCCGATTCCCTTCGATACAAGGGCTTTCCCGCTTATTGCGCCACAGCATTCCGTGGCGTCGCCGCTATCGGAACCGTATTTTGCGCGGATCGCCGATATATCGATCTCCGCCAAGGTCCGAGAACCAAAATTCTGCAAACCGAACACCCCATTTTTCCCATAGTTATCGTGCATTGTCGCCGACAACACCGGGGAATGATCCAGGCCCAGAAGATGTCCGATCTCGTGAGTTAGGGTGGATTCAAGATCGAAAGTGCCGAAAGTTCCGTCGGTCGAAAACTGCTGGTAGGGATTTAATACAATATCGGCTTCGCTGATAAAACCTTTGCGATCGAAAAATACGCGGGTCGTTGCGGCGGCCTCTTGCGGATTTTTTGAGAAAAGGAGCAGATTTTCCGGCGTTTGGGCGATCGTGATCAAACTAACGCCATCGCCCATATTTCCCGAAGGACTGACGTTTTGCTTTTCAGTAACGCTCTCCTGAAAGACGATCCCGGCAGCTTTTGCCCACGTTGCGAGACTTCGATTTATCGCTCCGGCTGCATCGCTGTCAGCCTTCATGTTCGCTCCAGGCTTCAAAAGCGACCCGGAGATCGCAATTTTGATAGACCCGCTTTTCCATTTAAGGATCGTGCTTGTCCGCTCGGGCGCATACGATATCGTGCTGCCGGGAACTAAGGCCGCGGAAACACTCCAGAGCGTGAGCAAGATCATCAAAGATTTGAGCGGTCTTACCATCTATTCGGAATCTTGTGCGAAACCCTCCAGGGTTTGTCGATCCACTCCTTCGAGATCCGCAAACGCTACGATCAGCAACAGAACCACCAACGAAAGCGTGGCCAGCACGTACAGAATCGCGATCTGCTCCAAATAAATCAAAACACCGATAATGACGGCAAGAAGAGCCATCCAAAATAGTGCAATAGTGCGTCGGCTGAATTTACTTTGATTTGCCATAATTACTTGTTAAAAAAAGACTGTGGAAGCTAACCTCTTATTTAACCAAATTTTCAGACTTTGGACAATAGAGAATTAGTAGTCGATCGGAGCTAAATTCATTAATCGACAATTCTCAAGGGTAATTTCGCTAAATCTCTTGTGTTGTGGCCCCTGGTGTCGACAGCCGGCGGAAACTTCCTATTTTGCCGTCCTTTTTCTCCAACCTCGACTATATCAAAAGCCCTCAAAATTGGATCTTCCGCTTTATTTTCCTTTATCTTCGTTAAATCGGCCCTAATAATACTGCTTTCGCTTCCCTCGCGGCGGAATATAGTGACGCTCTCCTCAATTCCTCCTTTGGCCACTCCGCCCGCACTCGCGACCGCTCGGCTTAGTGTAATTTGAGAACGGGACGATATTTTTTTCGGAACGTTCACCCCGCCGATCAAATAAATCGGTGGTGCCTCCAAAACCGTGACGATATCGCCGCTCAATATTTGTGGATTCGCTTCCCGTTTACCGGTCAATAGATCTTTGATTGTGATGAGCCAGGTTTGCGAGGCGTTGTCTTGAGGGCGTTTTCCGGCCGGCTGATTCCTCTCCTTTCCCGGTGAGATACAGCTAAGGTTGCGAGGCCTGAATATCCGGATCTCTCCTCCGGCCTGATCAGTAATGCCGCCGGAAATTATCAGCAGCTCGTTAAGTAAGACCGGACGCTTGATCTGAAAACGCTGTGATAATTTTACCGCCCCGTCGAGATAGGCGACCGCCCGGTTAGACCTGTCGAGTATCCTTACTGTCACCTTCGGTTCGCGAAGTGTCTTGCTGTATTCGACGGTGATCGCCTTCGCAAGCTGATCTTCCGTTTTGCACAGGGCATAGATCTGGTTCTCGATCTTATCGAAACCGTCCAGAAAGCCTTCTGGCGTTAACGTTCCGCGCCAATCGTATTCGAAACTTCCTATCACATCGACGTCTATCAAATCGCCAAGATGCACGAGATTTGCGTCGATAGTTAGAGTGTTATTGGCGGCAGAAACTTCGGAGTTTGGGATTTGCGAAATAGTTACCGACCCAAAACAAAGAACGTAAACTATGCCGAACAACAAATATCGAAACTTCGATACTTTTTGTTTTGTGCAAAGGAAGGCTGAGATAATTTCAAATAGTCTTTCGTTCTTGTAGAGACGGCTCATTTGAGTGTTTCGGTTTTTGACGGCTTACGTCTCGCCGTTTTGCTCTTACCACTTTTACTTTGCTTTCTTTTAACATTTGAGTCTTCCGTCTCTGCCGGAATCTCGCCTAATTGCTCACTGCCGGTATCGGTTGACGGCGTCGAAACTTCGCTGGCCGCGGGCCGTTCCAGTGGAATCTCCTTTTTTTGCGGCCTTCGCTGCGATTTGACATTTACCGTACCCGGAACCGCGAAACCTTTGAATTCAAGATTGCAGCTATCGCAAAGAAGGTAGTATCGAAACAAAATTTTCGACCATAGCCTTGTGGGACGATACCCGCGACGAATGCGGGTGCTGCGGCATTTGGGACATTTTTGAGAGATCATTGCTAATAATGCGTGCGTGCTTTCACCGAACAGCAGTCGCAGGTGTTGTAAGAAAATTGACGTTAACCATTCTCGATGATTTGGCGAATTTTATCTAGCTCGGAATGAATCTTTTCGGCGGCAAGTTTCCTATCTTTGCCGCCTTCTCGGCGAGACAGATCGAAAAGTGCGTCCTGGTAAAGACTCGCCGATTGTTCGAAATTCCCCTTAAAATACGCACGTTCTGCCTTCTCGACCGAATTAGACACTTTGATCGAAGTAAGAAAATCCTCAAGCACCTCGTGCGATTCCAGTAAGGTCCGTTCGCCCGGATAGGATCCTAACGCAAAATCAACCACAGCCAACGCTTTTTTGGCCTTGTCAAGCTTTTCCTTTACCTTACCACGGCTTTTAGCGTCCTGTGTGAGTGTTCTGGCTTCAATCTCAGCCCATTGAAGCAGATGGTATCGGTGATACTCGACCGCTAGATCGTTCCCCTTTCTCAGAGCAGGCAGGCGTGGAGAGCCGATACCGACATTCGGCAATTCTTGAGCCGCGGCGAACATATACTCTTCGCACAGTTCAAACACTTCCTTATGTCCTGCGGAAAACTTCCCCAAAACCTTGGCCGCGGCCGACTTCTGTCGGATCTCCGCCAGTATCGCAGCATTGCGTTCGAGCGTTAATTTGCTTGAATTTCTTTCGTCGGGAAACCGGGCGGAAATGCCTCTCAGACTCTTATCGAGCTTTCGCTGAGTCACAAGAAATCGATTTCTCGCATTCCTGAGAATAACTTCTCTTAGAAAAACCGCGGCTCCTAATATTATGCTTGCCCCAAAGCCTGCGGTAATCCACGGGGCTTCTCCCATGCCTTCGTGAAGTACTCCCCACACCAGGAAGAAAAACCCGATCGTCACGGCGATCGTCAAAATATAATAATTGGACGCAGGCAGCCAGAAAGGGCGCCGGGTGTGTATTATTTTTCCGTGGTGTCTCTGCATCGGCCTTAAACAAAGCCTATCATGAAAAACTATATAACGCGTTTATATACCTTTAATGGGCTGTCGAGCGATTTTCATAGTGCGTATATTGTCCAGATTTGTCAAATTCTGGCCAATCGCTTTGACGATCCGGCGAACGTCTGTAAACTGTGCAGGCGGTTCTGTTATAATTCTGACGATGAGAGCGAAAAAGAGCAAAACAGTAGAACGGCCGGTCTTCAGTTCGATCAGAAAACCGATTGCTCCGCCCGGGCAAAAGTTCGGAAACGAAAAGCCCGAAGAAAAGATTCATCCGACACAGCGAAAAGCCAAGCATAAGAAGAAATTGATTCCGAAGGATACCGATGCCGATTTTTAGTAAAAAGAAAAAACCGGAAAAACCGGGTGCGTCAAATGTCTGGGCAAGGCCGGAAATGCTCGTGACATTCCGTGCTGAAATAATGCCTGGGATCGACCGCGAGAAAAGAACGTTTCGGATCAAAACCGTCCGTGCCAACGGACGCGTTATATTACACGATTTTACCGGTGAACACCGGGAAGGAGCTTTCGAACCGTTAAATTTCCTTCGAGAGGCTGCAAAATAGACATCACCATTCGTAAATCCTGCCAACTTCGAGAAGGCTTAAATTTGCAATACCCAAAGCAGCGATCTGAGCGGCAGTCTTTTCATAGTATGCCGGTTTCAGGTTCGCCACGTATATCGGGCAATTCCCTCTTTTAAATTTCGCCAGTTCCCTTTGCAGGCTTGACGGCGTCAAATGATGAGAAATGTGAGCTAGCTCCTCAAGCTCGTCTGGAAACGCACATTCCACTAACACCGCTGACAGATCATCGATTTTATTAACCACATTCCAGAATTCACTCATGGACGCCGTATCACCCGTTAGTGCGAATTTCGACGAATCATCGGAGACAATAAATCCGGAGCTGGGAACTTTGTGGTTTACGCTCACCGTTTGAACGTTCAGATGTCGAACCTTAAACTCCGCACCGGGTTCGAAGCATCGATATTCCATTACCGAGCCATTTGCGTTTGTCAGTTCCGAAAAGCGCGGATACACCGACCAGTTAAAAATGTCGCGTTCGAGGACCTTAACAACTTCTGCTTCCGCATAAATCCGCACCGGCTCAGTCAAGCTGGCGAAGAGGTCATCTAAAAACAAAGGAAGCCCCGCAATATGGTCGAGATGAGCGTGGCTTAAAACAATGTCTCTGATTTGTTCTTTCTGCACACGGCTCGATGCCATGGCGAGACTTCCGGCATCGAACGCAACGCAGTCATCGATAACAAAAGACGTCAGATGCTGTCTCGCCGAGGCGGTCCCGTTTTCCTCGAATGTGCTTGGCAGTAGCTGTAGTCTCACGTTATGTTTTGTTTCCCGGATTCAAAGTTCGAGATTTCAGGTTCTTAACCTAAACTTGAAATCATTCCATTTATCAACGAGCGCAGGTTTGCGCTCGTCCACCGTCTATTTCGTAGGTCGCTCCGGTTATCCATGATGCCCGGTCTGACGCCAGATAAGCGATAAGTTCGGCAACCTCTTCCGGCGTCCCGGCCCGGCCCAACGGATGAGTGTTACTGGCATTGTCGATGAAGGTTTCGTAATTTTCCTCGCTCATTCCGCCGCGTTTATGCAGATTTGTGACAACGACACCGGGATTAACGGCATTCACGCGAACGCCTTTCGGAGCCAATTCGAGCGCCGAACATCTCGTCAACTGATCCGTCGCCGCTTTCGACACACAGTAAGCTAGCACATTTGGAAAGGCTCGAAGTCCGGTTACGCTCGAAACATTCACGACATTTCCTTTCGTTTTGACCAGATGAGGAATGCATTTTTGTGTCAAGTAAAATGCCGAACGAAGATTGATGTTCATCATCTTATCCCAGTCGTCGAGAGTTGTGTCTTCGATCGACCCATTCTTGATAATACCGGCGGAATTTACCAGTACATCTATATGACCGAAATGCTGAACGGTTTCCGACACTAATCGGTCAACTTGCGACGTTTCCGTGATGTCCGCCAAATGAACCTTTATCGAGCCGGAAACGCTGCGCAGTTCGTCCCGCAAGCTTCCGAGATCGCTTTCGTTACGGCCGACGCCAACGACCTTGGCTCCGCTCACGGCAAAGAGATGTGCGGCGGCCCGGCCGATACCGCTGCTGGCACCTGTGATCACGACTACCTTTTCCTTCATATGTGTGAATTTCCAAACTCTTTTTTGCGAACAAGCATAACAGCGAAATTAAAAATCTGGCAACTGTTTATTTAGGTAAATCTAACGAAACTGCAAACAACAAAAAAGACAGTTTGAAGGTCAACTGTCCTCGTTTGATCGATTTATATTGTATGAAAACGGAAAGCTTAAACTTTCGGGAACAACTAAATGTATGAAAAGCCTACGATTCGCTCGGTCGCGGATTAGGCGTTAGAAATTTTTCGATCGCAGCTTTAGTCTCGTCGCGCTTGCGAAGTTGAAAGTCACTGACCCAATTGGAGACTGTCGATACGACTTCTCTGGCGGCCTCGCGTTTAGTCCTGCTTTGAACCTTTATCGAAGCGGCAGGTGTTTTTATTTCGTTCTTCTTAATAACCTTGATCTTCGGTTTTTCGTTCATATTATTTTCCTCCTTGTTAGATTTTAATATCTTCTGATTATTCATTTCCAGCGGCTGGATATTGCCTACTCAATCGACTGCAATCCGTGTGCCGTAAATAAGACGCTGCTGAAAATAGATTTTGCGAACATTTGCATTATGCAAAACGGAATTGCCAAATTTGCGTTTTGCTAAAGATTAACAACGATCAGGCGGCTGCAAAGTTCCATAAATTTGTGCCGGGCCCTTTGTTTATATATGACGACCAGGTAAACCGCTGAACTCCGGCCTATCGGCACAACGCTTGCCCGTTCATAGGATCAATGACTATCTCGGAAATCCTTATCGTCTACTTGTCCTTGGGAGCACCCTTCGCTGTGTATCAGTTTTTACAGGATCGAAAGATCTCTGCCGATCTCGTGATTATTAGATCTGTGTTGCAATTCCTGCTCTGGCTTCCGATTGCAATTCACGCCGGCCTGTCTGCACTGATTTCTGTTACTTCAACATATATCTTCGCGAACGGTAATAGATTGGATGCGAAAGAAGAGGAAAGGATTCGTCATATTCAAGAGATGATCGCAGACAGCTTCAGAAAGGGTGAGCAGAATATCCCGGTCCGCGAGTTTTGCGGAATATTAGACCGCTATATTGGTCTTTCAATTTTGGTGAGAGACGGGCGTTCGATCATCAGTGGTGTTCCGAACGAACTCTTGGCCATCAGCGGACATAAAAATACAGATCTCGCAGCCATCTGTCTCAACAGACGCAACCGAAGCCGGCTTGGACGTCATCAAATTGATGCACGCACGGATTTTTTAGACTGCATTGCCGAATGCTCTTTCGCGAACCGGGATATCATACCGCCGGCTCTGGACTTGGCGGAGTTTCTCGAAGACGCACGAGCATCGAAAGAACTTACAGGACTGCTTGATAAACGTACGTCCGACGTCAGGAAGATCGATAAATTGCAGGCAGATGTATGGATACCAGAAATACAACCATCCAAGAGCGAACAATCGCCGGTCAACCTGTAGATGAACTGATCGAGGAGCGATTGAATATCTTACTGGCGGTCAATGCCGGAAATGCCCGTCGCAGATCGTTGAATTTCACGCGGTCGGAAGAATTGGAAGCCCGGATAATGGCACGGCCGATTTCTTTGGAAGCGTCTTTTGCTTATTTCGGTTTGATGCTGGGAAGCTTGCCGCCGGCCGCGATCATTTTTGCGTTGATCCTGAATTCCTCTGTTATTTATCCGAATGGCGTGTGGTTAGTGGGCCTGATGTTCGCCGCAAATATTCTGACGGCAATTGTCGGATACTTTTCCGGCAAGCTCGTAGCTGACTGTGTTCGTCAGATTCGAGAGTTTCCCGTGTGGTCCCAATTTGCCCTGGTGCCGCTCATCGGCTTGTCCTGGGGTATGATCTCGGGCGGGATCGGCGGGGCACTGATTCTGCTTTATGGCGGGTTCGTCGGGGCTATCATGGGCGGAGCAGTAGGTTTGGCAGCGTTACCGGTATTCACTTTGATACACAGCCATCTTAGTCAAGCGGAAATGATCGAAACAAAGCATTTCTTGCCGATCGCGTCCGGGATAACCTTATCCATCTGCGCATTTATTCTCGGCTTATAATTTTTCTTGAATTCGAAATCTCGTTCAAATCTGAGTACTGATCGATATACATCGTTGTGTTTTCGGCACTCCGGGATTTAATATCTACGCAATGCTCGTTCTGCTTCACCTTTTCGCCTTATTTCTCCTGGTCACGCTTGGGTTTTATATTTTCGTGGCGAACCCGCGAAGCCGAGCCAACCAAACTTTTGCCGCCTTTATCGCTTTTCTGGCTCTTTGGACGACGAAAGATCTGATCTTTTGGAATTTTCCGGATGCACAGATCGATGCCGGTTGGTGGGCGGCTTCGAGTTTTATAATTGCGCTTCTGATGCAGTATGCATTGGTTGTTTTCGCGTGGGTTTTTCCTGAGAATGCACGAACACCGCGAACACGGGCCGCGGTTTTGTTCGCTCCGGGGCTGGTTCTCATTCCGGCTGCTCTGTTTGGTTTCCTTTGGAAAGATGTTGGGTTTCCATCCGGTAAATTCGTTATCGAACTCGCACCCCTTGCGTATGTTTTCGTCGCTTATGTATATTTTGTTTTCTTTTTCGGTGCCGCGATATTATTTCAAAAGTATCGTGAATATAAAGGAACGCAAAAAAGCCAGCAAGTCGGGGCGATCCTTTGGGGACTCGGGATCACCGGAGTTCTAAAGACACTGGCCAATATAGTTCTTCCTTTTCTTGACGCTTACGAATATCTCCCGTTCAGTTCGATCTTTGTCCTGCCGGGCGTATTGATCTATGCCTACGCAATATCGAATTTCAAGCTTTTCTCTTTGCAGTCCGCACTGGATCAGTTCCGGCTCTTTCCGATCGCCTACAAGATCGCTTTGAGCATTGCGTCAGTTGCGATCATAAGCTTCTTACTTTTCCAGATACCTATCGTCTGGTGGGCGTTTCAAAACGGCATGAATTTTGAAGCGTGGCGAAAATACCTTGTGTTCAGCTTGATTTCCGCCCTTGTGCCGAATCTCCTGCTCGTTCTTCTTGTCGTCCGTACGATCTCGCGGCCTCTGCAGCGGATAACCGTGGCGGCGGTTCAGGTGACTCGCGGCGGATACGGAACCGAGGTCGATCTGCGCAAGAGCAACGATGAGATCGGCCTGCTTGCAGAATCATTCAACGACATGAGCCGCAAGATGGCGTCCGACATCGATAGCCTGAAGCAGATGAACGAGCAGCTCATGCGGACAGATCGGCTCGCCGCCATGGGAACGCTGGCCGCGGGTGTTGCACACGAGGTCAATAATCCGCTTGCGTCGATCTCGTCCCTTATTCAAATGATGCGCTCGAAAACGCCCGTCGGCGACACCGGCGTAATCGAAAATCTCGATCTGATATCGACACAAATAAGCAGGATCACGCAGGTCACGCACGATCTGACGGATTTTGCCCGCGTCCGGCCGGCGGCAAAAAGTCCGGTCGATATTAACCAGGTGATCGCCGCCAGTCTCAGGTTCGCAAGTTTTGACGAGTCGTTTCAAAAGCTGAGAATAGAAACGGACCTGGCCGAAGATCTTCCGTCCGTTTATGCGGATTCCGACCAGCTTCAGCAGGTGTTCCTCAACCTTTTTCTCAACGCCCGCGATGCGATGCCTGACGGCGGCGAGATCTCGGTCAGCACTTCTCAAGATGATAGTGACGTAATGGTCGCGATAGCCGACAACGGCACGGGCATCGACGATCTAACTGCAAAAAAAGTTTTCGATCCGTTCTTTACCACAAAACCGGCGGGAAAAGGGACGGGCCTGGGGCTCGCGGTTTGCTACGGGATCGTCACCGCGCACGGCGGGCGGATAGAGATGGAATCGAATGCACCCGCTGGAACAAAGTTTATTGTCAGCCTTCCCTGGTCAGCACCGCCGGATTGAGCTCGTGATACGAATTCCGGCTAAAAGACGCATCCGGGCACTTCGCGGCCGGGGCTTTACCGTCCGCAGACGCAGGAGGTTCCGGCTCGTCTGCCAGTTTCGCAACACCGCCATTGACACAGACATCATTTCATAGCAATTTATCAGTACACACCGCTTTCCAATTCTTTTACAGAGGACTTTGTTGAGGACCAATTGATGAAAAAACTCATATGCTGCGTAGCTGCACTATTGCTTTCGGTCTGCTCACTTCTGGCACAGGGCAAACCGACGGCGTACATTAACGCTAAGATCATTCCTATCGTCGGCCAACCGATCGAGCAAGGTATTTTGCTCGTTCAAAACGGTAAGATCACGGCGGTCGGCGACGCCCGCACGGTGCGGCTGTCCGCCGACGTCGTGACGGTCGATCTTGCCGGTAAAGTTATCATGCCCGGCCTCGTGGATTCGCACAGCCATGCCGGCGGCGGATCGGGCGCCGACGGTTCTTCGCCTATTCAGCCCGACGTGCGGCTGCTGGACGGCATCAACGCCCGGGCCGCCAGCTTACAGCGGGCGCAGGCCGGCGGCATTACCACGGTGAACGTGATGCCCGGTTCGGGTCACCTTGACAGCGGGCAGACTTTGTATTTGAAACTGCGTGACGGCGCCGTGAAGATCGACGATCTGCTTATCTATGACAAGGACGGCAACTACGCGGGCGGGATAAAATTCGCCAACGGCACCAATCCGATCCGTGCGGGCGGCGGTTCGTTTCCGGGAACCCGTGCAAAATCGGCCGCGCTTGTCCGTGAGCAGTTCATCAAGGCCCAGGAGTACCGCGACAAGATCAAGAAAGCGGGAAAAGATACCACGAAACTTCCCGCACGCGACCTCTCGATGGAGATGCTGTCCGATGTTCTCGACGGCAAGCGCGTCGTCCATTTTCACACGCACCGCCACGACGATATTCTCACGGTTCTCCGCCTTCAAAAGGAGTTCGGTTTCCGGCTTGTGCTCCAGCACGTTTCGGAAGGATGGAAGGTCGCCGACGAGATCGCCAAAGCCAAAGTGCCGGCCTCGATAATAATGATCGACGTGCCCGGCGGCAAGCTGGAAGCGATGAATCTGTCGCTGACGACCGGAGCCGCGCTTGAAAAGGCCGGGGCCGTCACAGGGTTTCACACGGACGACAGCATAACGGACTCGCGATGGTTCCTGCGTTCGGCAGCGATGGCCGTGCGGGCCGGGATGTCCCGCGAAAAAGCGCTTTACGGCATGACGATGGCGAACGCGATCATGCTCGATCTGCAGGCCCGCACCGGTTCGCTCGAACCGGGCAAGGACGCGGACTTCATCGTCCTCTCCGGCGACCCGCTGAGCGTTTACACGCACGTCCTGCAAACCTGGGTCGAGGGTAAAAAAGTCTTCGACCGGGCCGATCCCAAGGATTACATCATCGCCGTCGGCGGCGTCGGGGCCGGTGACGATTCCGACAGTCACACGGACTTTCACGACGACGAACTCGGAGGTGGAAACTAATGAAGAACAATAGAAAATCGACGATGGATAACGGACAAATGAAGAAATATTTCGTGCGTCTCGGTTTCTTCCTGCTTACTGCGAACTGCTTACTGCTTACAGCTCACGCCCAGATCGCTGTAAAGGGCGAAACCGTCTGGACAATGGCCGGCGATCCGATAACGAATGGCGTTGTCCTGATAAACAACGGCAAGATCGAGGCCGTCGGGCCGGCCGCGTCGGTGACGATACCGTCGAATTACCGCGTCATGACGGCAAAGGTCGTGACACCGGGCCTGATCGACGCCCACACGGTCGTCGGCCTCAACGGATACCTGAATCAGCCGCACGATCAGATGGCGCTCGACGGCAGCGGGCCGTTTCAGCCCGAACTGCGGGCGATCGACGCCTACGACGCGCAGGAAAGGCTTGTCGAATGGCTGCGCGGCCTCGGCGTGACGACCATACACACCGGACACCAGCCGTCGGCGCTTGTTTCGGGACAGACGATGATCGCCAAAACGGCGGGGAACAATGTCGATGAGGCGGTGGTCGTGCCGACGGCGATGATCGCCGCGACGCTTGGCCAGTCGGGGCTTGCCGGACAGGGAAAATCGCCCGGCACGCGTGCAAAAGCCGCCGCGATGCTTCGTGCGGAACTTATCAAGGCCCAGGAGGCCGCGAAAAAGGCCGATGCGCCGAAGGACATCAAGTCCGAGATCATGATCCGCGTCATAAAACGCGAGATACCCATCATGATCACCGCACACAAGTCGCAGGACATAATGACGGCGCTCAGGATCGCGAAGGAATTCAACATCCGCATCGTGCTTGACGGCGTTTCAGACGCGCACATGCTTATCGGCGAGATAAAAGCGTCCGGTTTCCCCGTGTTTATTCACCCGACGATGGCGCGGCCGGGCGGTGACGCGGAGAATCTTTCGCTGACCACCGCCTCGAAGCTCAAGGCCGCCGGTATTCCGGTCGCGCTCCAGAGCGGTTACGAAGGCTACGTCCCGAAAACGCGCGTCGTCCTCTACGAAGCCGCGATGGCGGCGGCAAACGGCCTCAGCCGCAGCGACGCACTCGCCCTCATCACGATCGACGCGGCCCGCATCCTCGGCATCGACAAGAACGTCGGCTCGATCGCGGTCGGCAAAGACGCCGACATTGCAATGTACGACGGCGACCCGTTCGAATACGTCACGCACTGCACCGGTACGATCATCAACGGCAAGGTTGTCAGCGAAATTGTCAGGTAAATTGAAAAACGGCCGTCGGTAAGGCGGCCGTTATCTCTTAATGCTGCGGGTTCAGGCGGTGAATTCCTCCGGATTGTTTATCCGGTATTCGATAAAGTCTGCCACGGTCTCAAAACGTACTTCCCTTGTCAGATCGTTCTTTACCCCGTCGTCTTCGACATGGGTATCCGCATAACAATCGGATTCGACTTCCCCCATCTTAACGGTCACTTTAACTTGATACGTTGTCTTCATAACAAAATACCGGAACAGCTTGATCTGGTTTATCAACAACAATCGTGCCACGACTCCCTGCCCACAGGTGCTGGAGTTTATTTACGGATCGACCGGGGACAGTTAGTAAACCGTACACCCCGCATGTACGAAAAAGATGCGTCCGGCTTATGCGGCCGGACGCATCTGTGCAATGAACGCTGCTGAAAAGAGACTGATCGCCTAAGGGTTGACGGTGACATATGTCGGGTCGCTCGGCTGACCGACGGCAATATTGTTTTTCATCAGGACGGCGCGCACCAGAATGCGTTCCGGTTCGCCCGGAGCCGCCGGGGTTATCGTGACCTCGACCGGGTTATTCGTTGCGTACGCCGCGTCCAGCCACGCGGTCGTTCCCTGCCGCTGTATCTGCACCTTGAATGAGGGCATTCCGAGCCGTGCGACAAACGCTCATCCGTCAGCGAACAAACGCCCGCCGGTCAGCGTTTCTAACTGGACGGAGGATCGTCGTACGTAAGTTCTGAAGGTCGAAGACCTATTGTGAACGGGAGGCGGAGGATGAATTTGTCGAATTGAGAGACTCGCCGAATTCCTTCAAGCGGGATTTGAGGACGGATTCGACCTCGTGGAAAAATTGCAGCTCTTCGGGCGTCGTCCGGTAATAGAGGACCGTGAACATTCTTTCCATTTCTATGTAAACGGACGAGATCAGATCGTTTTTGTCTAGCGGCGACAGTGCCATCATTCATCCTCCCCATCGACTAAATGACTTTCACCGAAATTGTATCACGCCGAATCCAATTAAGTTCTGTATAGCTCCATACAATGGAACATCTGTTAACATACAAACCTAAACGCAGCGTGGGATAGTGGCCGGTACAATGGCGAACGCTCGCGCTGAAACGAATAAAGGGGCCTTGCGTGCCCCTTTATTCGTTTTACCGCTGTATCGCAGAACAAGTTCGCGAGCGGCTTTAAACCTGCAGCTTTGCGTATTGGCTTTCGCCCTCGGGCGCGAACGGATCGGACGTCTTCGGCATCAGCGATTCGGTGAGGAACGCCTTATTGTCTTCGTAGTATGCCTGGTTGTGGGACGCCATATGTGAGAGCAAAAACTCCCCAAGCAGTGCGCCCGTTTCGTCTGGTTCCAATTCGTATAACATCATAATTTACTCCCCCGGTGTTCGTAGTCTTTCCAGCGAATTCCTCAAACGTTGATAGAATACACGGCTGAAAGCGTCTTGTCGGTGCACTAACGCACACAGCTTTTCGCCGCCCAACCGCCGCCGATCCGCACCCGCCCGAAGCCGTGATGCATTTCCGCTTTGCACGTTTCCGCCCGTTTTGCACCCGGAATCACCGATCCCCGGCGGCGAACGCGAGTCACAGCGATTCCGCACGCCGGTCATTTACGAAACTTCGTATGGGTGCGGCACCACACAGACCGCCGCATATCTTCCTGTCATAATCTCTCTGACACATCTTCCCGTGCCAATTAGAACGTTCGAAGACTTCCACAAAAGGGGACAAATATATGAATACTAAGCGCATACTGTGTGTTGAAGATGATGAGGACTCGTGCGAGATGCTGAACGTCCTGCTGTCGCTGGCGGATGACAGCTACTCCGTCACGGGCGTGCACGACGCGGAACGGGCGATGGAACTGATCGCCATTGAATCTTTTGACCTGTACGTGGTCGATATATGGCTCCCGAAGATCGACGGGCTGGAGCTCAGCAGATGGATAAGGCGAACGGGCTCCGTCAAACCGATAGTGTTCTTCACCGCGATCGCAAAGGATTCCGACCGGGCGAATGCGATGAATGCCGGTGCGGATGCGTTCCTTATCAAACCCAACGACCTCGATCGACTGGTGCCGACCGTCGAACGCTTATTGACAGAGAGCCGAATGTCCGCGGCGAATACGCAGCAGACAACGACGGCCTGAGTAGTTTTTCACGCCAGCTTCCTCATTCCGGGAAAAAAAGCAGATCAATCCGGCAGCACACCTTAAAGACACTTACCATTTACGAATTTTGTTGGCTAATCGTGCGAAAGGGCATATACTTTCAGGACAAATTGTCCGATCTATCAAAACTTGTCTTTACTTGGGGGAAACATGAACCGATACCTTTGCCTGATCTCGCTCGCCATTTGCCTCGGGACGCTCAACATCTCAGTGTCCGCACAGACCGACCCGGCACCTTTCGACCTTTCCACGGGGAATTTCACCTTCACCGGCTTCGCCGCCGGCACAACGACGACATATCCCGCAAATATGCAGGGACATTCGTTTGCCGCCGAACCGGATACCACAAATCTTAGCGCCGCGCCGAACGCCGACCGCATCCTCGTCGCGAGCAGCGTTGCAATAGCGACCGGCAGCATCAGAAATGAGGTCGCAAACGGCATCAGCCTGCTCAACAGCGCCTCAAATAATATCGGAGCCGTCACGGTTGGCCTGAATACGACCGGCCGTCTGAATATCACGCTGAACTTTACGGCGCAGCAGTTGAACGACACTATTACACGGATCAACGGCATGCGTGCGCAATTCCGTGTAGGAACATCGGGGACATTCACGGATGTTGCGGGGACGGAATATCTCTCGCTGTTGAGCGGCACGGCAGGAGCAACGAATTTCAGCGGTTTTACTTTGCCCGCGGCCGCGAATAATCAGCCGGTCGTCCAGGTGCGGTGGATCTATTACAACGTGAGTGGAATCGGTGCTCGTGACCGCATCCGGCTGGACGATATTACGATACAAAGTTCACCCGCCGCATTCTCGGTCAACTCGGTCCTAGACCTAAATGACGCGGCCGTCGGTGACGGTTCCTGTGACGCCGGAGCCGGTGTCTGCACACTGCGGGCCGCGGTCCAGGAGTCGAACGTCACTTCCGGCGGACAAACGATCACCTTCGATCCGCTGTTGTTCTCCGTTCCGCAGACGATCATCCTGACACTGGGCACGGAGATAACGATCAGCTCGGACGTGACGATAAGCGGCCCCGCGGCTAACCTTTTGACGGTCGACGGCGGGCCCGGGAACAGCCGCATATTCTCCGTTAACGGGATCGTCGCGACGATCGCCGGAATGACCATAACGGGCGGCGGCGGCCTGGGTGCCCTGTCCAGCGGCAATGGCGGTGCGATCTTTGCGAACGGCGGCACGCTCGTCCTCAACGCTGTTCACGTCACCGGAAACACGTCGGTTACGAACTTCGGCGGAGGCTTGTACTACTTCGGCGGGATCAATAACCAGATAAACAATTCGACGATCTCGAACAATACGTCAGGCGGAACGTGCGGCGGCTTCGTTATCGAGATCGGCGGGCTGACCGTCACCAACTCGACGATCTCCGGCAACTCCGCAACCCTCGGCGGCGCGGGTTTCTGCAACAACTTCTTCAGCACAACGACCCTTCGCAACTCGACCATAACCGCCAACACGGCCGGCGGCGGAGCAAGCGGCGGCGGAATCTCCACCGACAGCTCGCTGAACCTCGGCAGCACGATCGTCGCCGGCAATACGGCGGGGACCAATGCCGATATCAACTTTACGGCCGGAACCGTAACCACCGCGGGCTACAACCTGATCGGCGACAATTCCAGCGTCGCGGCGGTCTTTCCACCGGGAAACCCGAACATCAACAACGATATCGCGGGTACCAATGCGATACCGGTAAATCCTCTGCTGGCGCCGCTTGCCAATTACGGCGGGCCGACGCCAACGCACGCCCTGGAGATATTTCCCGTCAGCCCTGCGATCGACAAAGGGTTGGCGTTCGGAGCTACAACGGATCAGCGCGGCTTCGGAAGGACGTTCGACGACACGAACATCGCTCCGGCGCCGGGCGGCGATAACACCGATATCGGCGCCTACGAACGTTTGTCGCCGACGGCCGCGGACACGTCGCTCGGCGGACGGGTCGTGACCGCCGACGGACGCGGGATACGCAATGCCGCGGTCATAATTTCAGGCGGAAACCTGCCGGAAAGCCGCCGCGTACTGACCGGATCGTTCGGCTATTACCGGTTCGACGCCCTGGAGGCGGGCGAAACCTACGTGCTCAGCGTCGGTTCGAAGCGATATACGTTTTCAGTGCCGGCCCGTACCGTCACGCTCAACGACGAACTGAGCAACGTCGATTTCACCGCACTGCCGTAGGCCCGCGGCCGAAACGCGAACTGAGACGAGCGTGCAAATAACTGCGAAAGCTCGATGAGTGTGTGATATTCCGTTTGGAATATGCACGCTCATTCGCGTTTCGTCATGTGCGCTCCGCAAAACGCACGTGTTGTGCTACTCTTTCAAAGCTTTCCATAAATAAAACTCAAAGGAATATAATATGCTCGCAACGATCTTTCTGCCGCTCTTTCTGTTTTTTCAGACACCATCCGTGACGCCCGTCCGCCCGGACACGCCAAAGCCGGCCGAGGCCGCGACGCAGAAGGATGAGCCGCCGACCATCACCAAACATACGATGAACATTGGTTCGCGGACATTGAAATATACCGTCTCGACGGGCTTCATGCCCATCAGAAACGAACGCACGGGCGACGTTGAAGCGAAGATCTTTTACATGGCATACACATTGGACGGCGTGAACGACCCGAAGACGCGTCCGCTGATGTTCTCTTTCAACGGCGGGCCGGGATCGGCGTCGGTGTGGCTGCACCTCGGTGCACTCGGGCCGAAACGCGTAAAGATGCTCGACGACGGATTGATGCCGCCGCCGCCGTATGAGATGGTGAACAACGATTCGACCTGGCTCGACCAGACGGACATGGTGTTTATCGATCCGGTCGGCACGGGTTATTCGCGGGCGACGAAGCCGGAGTTTGCACCGAAGTTCTTTGGCGTGAGCGGCGATATCGAATCGGTCGGCGAAACGATCCGAATGTATCTCGGACGCTCGGAGCGATGGTCCTCACCGCTGTTTCTCGTCGGCGAAAGCTACGGTACGACACGCGCCGCCGGGCTTTCGAATTGGCTTTTCGATCACGGCATCGGGCTCAACGGCATCTGCCTCGTCTCAACCGTTCTGAACTTCCAATCAATTCGGTTTGCCGACAGCAACGACCTGCCGCTCGTGCTCATCTTCCCGTCGTACGCTTCGACAGCGTGGTATCACAAAAAACTCTCGCCCGAATGGCAAAGCAAACCGCTACGAGACGTTTTACAAGCGGCCGAAAATTTCGCCGTTAACGAATATGCCCCGGCGATGCTAAAGATCGACCGTCTCTCAGCAGCAGAGAAGCAGAATTTGGTTGACAAATTCAGCGCACTTTCCGGTTTGTCGAAAACCTTCGTCGAGAATAATAATTTCCGCGTCGATCTGGATGAATTCAACAAGGAACTCCTGCGCGACCGCCGCCGCACGACCGGACGCCTGGACAGCCGTTTTCTCGGCTACGATAAGGATTCGGCGTCCGAAGGCACCGATACCGATCCGAGTATGAACGCGATCCGCACGCCGTACACGGCGGCATTCAACGATTACGTCCGACGCGACCTTGGCTATAAAACGGACACGGAATACTTTATCTTGGGCGGCGGGATCACGTCGCCATGGAATTGGGGGGCGAACAACGTCTACGCCGACACAAGCGGATCGCTGGCGGCAGCAATGCGGAAAAATCCTTATATGAAAATATTCGTAGCGAGCGGCTATTACGATATGGCGACGCCGTATTTCGCCGCGGAATACACGATCTCCGCAATGAATCTCGACCCGCAACTGCGCAGGAATATCTCGGTTTCATACTACGAAGCCGGGCATATGATGTACATTGAGAAAAATTCGCTGGTGAAATTGAAATCGGACGTGACGGCGTTTATGCAGGACGCGTTGCGGAAGTAAACTTAGAACTAATGCGAGGTTTTTCCGGCGATCTGGTTTATCGCGTGCTGCAAAACGGGTTCGATAACTTCGAAACATTCGAGCACGCCATTGGGCGAACCGGGCAAATTAATTATCAGCGTCCGGCCGCGAATACCACAGATACCGCGTGAGAGCATCGCCATCGGCGTATTTCGTGAAGTCTCGCGCCGCATTGCTTCGGCCAGTCCCGGAGCTTCGCGTTCAATTACTGACCGCGTGGCTTCGGGCGTGTTGTCTCGTTCGGAGAATCCGGTTCCGCCGGTCGTTATTATAAGGTTCACATCTTCCCTTTCAGTTAGAACGTACAGTGTATTCCGCAGATCTTCCAGGTCGTCCGAAACAATTAGTTTTTCGACAACTTCCGCGTTTATCGATGTAAGCAGCCCCACCAGCGTATCGCCGGAAATGTCGTTTTTGTGAACGCGCGTGTCGCTGACGCTCAGGACCAAGGCCTTTATCTGAATATCATTCATAAATGTAAATTGCGGCCCGGAACGCGAGCGTGCCCGCGTTTCCACCCGGACAATTAGGCAACTGTGGATTCGATCTTCTCGATATCCCGCATCCTTTTACTATAAACCACACTCAGCAAAACGCCGAAAACCACCAGCAGCATTCCCGCCAGCGATTCGGTCGTTTGCATCTCGCCGAAAACGAGCGAACCGATCAGTAAGGCGTATATCAGGCCCGAGTAATTTATGATCGCAACACCGGCGACCGCTTCCTTTTGCAGCGCCCGCGTCAGGAAAATCTGACCCAACTGCGAAAATACACCGATCAGGAAAAGCCACAGCCAATCCCAACCCGTCGGCATCCGCCATTCGAAAAATAAGCTGGTCAATCCGAGTACCGCCCCTACCAACTGGAAATGCAGCACCACCGTCAGCGGGTGTT
Source organism: Pyrinomonadaceae bacterium (assembly GCA_014379075.1). GTDB lineage: Bacteria > Acidobacteriota > Blastocatellia > Pyrinomonadales > Pyrinomonadaceae > OLB17. The sequence continues at coordinate 22,685 of JACMMN010000381.1, forward strand.
CCTTGCCGCGCAAGCTCCGCACGAGATTATAAGCAACGCCCGAACAGAACGCAGAAATTATCCCGATAACCAAATAGAATAACGAAATGCGAGGATCGAAACGCTCTATCAGCAAGACACCGGAAAATGCGATGCCGTAAAAAAGCCACTGGAGCGAACGCACTTTTTCACTTAGTATAAAGATCGCAATTATGCTCGTAAATATCGGCGACAAATACTGGATCGTCATCGCCGACGCGAGCGGGATATTTTGAACGGTCGTGAAAAATAGATAAAGGGCCGTGGTGCCGAAAAGCCCGCGGAGGAGCAATATTGTGCGGTTCGATCCGCGCCAGTCGGCTTTGGCCCGGTGAATTCCAATAAAGCAGAAAACCGTCGCGACAGAGCAGCGGAAGAATACGACCTCCATCGCCGGGATGTGCGAAACCTGCTTTACAAATACGTTGGCAAGAGCAAACGCGAGCGTCGACAAAAACATTGCACGAACGCCTTCTGTCAAAAATGTCTGCTCTCTGATCAATGAACGGGGTGGGTATTTTTTGATTTGGGACCGCAGCCGCAATCGCTCGCGCAGCCGGATTTTGGTGAAAAAGATCTGGTTTTTCTCCAGAGCATGTTCCCGACGTAGGCTAAAGCTCCGAGAATGATTAAAACTGCCGCAATATCTTGAAAAGTCATATTGGTGAAGTGTCAGTAGCACCTGAGCAGCCGACTGTGCCTGACACCATTCAACTATAACCTAAAAGTCGTCCGCCCTGATAGGTCACGAATGCCGCAGCGTACGCGAGCAGGGTCATATATACGACCATAAATAGCGTCCACGACCAGGAATTAGTTTCCCTTCGAACAACTGCAACCGTTGACATGCACTGCATCGCCAAAACAAAAAATACCATCAGTGTCAGAGCCGTCAAAGGCGACCAAACAAGACTGCCGTCGGGCTTTTTCGCGTCGCGGATAGCCGATATGAGCGTCTCCGATTCTTCATTTTCGCCCTTGCCGACATTATATATAATACTGAGGGTAGACACTAGGACTTCACGAGCGGCAAAACTTGCGATCAGCGCAACGCCGATCTTCCAATCGAAGCCAAGCGGCCGTATCACCGGTTCGATAAAATGCCCAAGCTTTCCGGCATAACTGTTTTGAAGCTGCGATGTTTCGGCGGCTTGGCTGACTTCTAATTGCTGTCCGCTGACTGCTGACTGCTGGTCACTTCTGGGAAAATACATCAACGCCCACAAAACAATGGAGATCGCCAGAATCACGGTACCCGCACGCTTCACGAAAAGCCAGCCGCGGGTAAACATATTCTGCAGAACCGTACGAAGATTAGGCAATCGGTATGGCGGGAGCTCCATCAAAAATGGCGGCGGCGGGGCTTTCAGCAGCGTCCGTTTCAGCACGAATGCCGAAACGACCGCCGCGACAATTCCCAAAGAGTACATTGCCAGCATCAGCACCGCTCCGAGCGATATAAATCCAAAAACAGTTTGCCCGGCAAAGAATGCCGCGATCATCAGAGTATAAACAGGCAGCCGCGCAGAACAGCTCATGAACGGAGCGATCATTATCGTCGCAAAACGGTCGCGGCGGTTTTCTATTGTTCGCGTCGCCATGATGCCGGGAATCGCACACGCAAAACTGCTCATCAACGGCAAAAAAGCCTTTCCGTGCAGGCCGACCTTGCTCATTAATTTATCGAGCAAAAACGCCGCTCGTGCGAGATATCCCGTATCTTCCAAAACCGAGATAAAGAGAAAAAGGAGCAAAATCTGAGGCAGGAAAATCAGAACACCGCCGACTCCGGTAATAATGCCGTCCACCAGCAGATCGGTCAGAATTCCTTCGGACATCTGCGACCGGACAAAATCACCAGCCGCCCCGAAACCGGATTCAAGCAGATCCATCGGCAGCGTCGCCCACGAAAAGATAGCTTGAAACACCAGCAATAAAATTAGTATCAGAATTATCAGCCCAAAGAATTTGTGCGTTAGGACGCTGTCTATCTTTTCGGAAATTCGGTGCTCTTCCGTGTCGTTGTGCTTTACGGACTCCTGAACCACGTTCGAAATAAAATTATACCTAGCGAAAATCTTCCCGTTTTCGATCGCATCTGCACCGCCATTAAGCTCAAAAGCTTTTTTTGGCACATTTCCGATATTTTCCGCGACTTTTTCGGCCAGTTCGGACGTTCCGCGGCCGCTTCTGGCATTGATCTCGACTACGGCAACTTGCAAGTATCCGGAAAGCTTCTCGACGTCGATCTCGTGTTTCTCTTTCTCGAAAACATCGATCATTGTCAGAGCCACAACGATAGGAATGTCATAATCGAAAAGCTGTGTGACCAGATACAGATTTCGTTCGAGGTTGGTCGCGTCTACCACCGCAATGACCACGTCCGGCTTCTGCAAACCGTCGATGTTCCCGACGAGAATGTCGCGGGCTATCTGCTCGTCTAGCGAAGTCGCATCAAGGCTGTACAGACCTGGCAGGTCGATCAGTTTCGCCGTGCCGTGCGGCAGTTTCCAAACGCCGTCCTTTCGTTCCACGGTGACACCCGGATAGTTGGCGACACGTTGATTTAAACCTGTTAGCGAATTGAAAAGAGTGGTTTTACCGGCGTTGGGATTTCCGGCGAGTGCTACCGTAATATTACTTGCAGGATTGCTTTTTTGTTCGTCTTTCTTCATCCATTGCCTAATTTCCAACGGCCTGTCTCAAAACTAAAAAGTTACCGTGACGGAATCAGCCTCGCTGCGCCGGACCGCCAGGCTGTAGCCGCGAACGCGAATCTCCATCGGGTCGCCGAACGGAGCAGTTTTAATGACCTTGATGGCGACACCGGGTACGACACCCATTTCCATGAGCCGCCTCGTGATCGCATTGTTTCCCACGACCGACACGACCTTTGCTTCGGTTCCGGGGGGTAAATTTGCTAGTACAGCACTATTCATTGTCTCGTCCATACCACGTCAATTATTACAGAATATCCCAGGGTAAACCGCACATACATGAATAACGTGCGCAGGAATATCTTAGTCTAATTGAAATTAAATTTCAATTTCAATTAGGCCTATAACATGATTTATTTTATTTGAAGTATTGAGTTGGAAACCAGGTCCGCCTGGTAAATACCGGCGGAGATCCTCAGCGGCAGGCGGAGTTCGTCGTTACTCAGCCAGATCTTGATATTCAGCTGGTCAAGCTGTAGATTCCCTGTCTTTACCGTAACAAGCTGGGCTGAAACCGTTTCACCCTGCTGCGTGATCAGATCTGCGAAAGCGGGCCGCAGGGTGAAAACATAAGGCCTGTTTTCCCAGAACACCGCAACGCGAGTGTCGTTTACGGGGTTGGTCGTGTCCTTACTCGGTTTCAAATTGAAGGAACGTATTGCATAAAGAAGTGAAATAATACTGTGCGTGCCGACAGGCACTTCCACGCGATCGGCAGCGCCGAAAGCAACGTAGCTGGTTAACCGGTCGAACTGGGCGGTTTGGTTATAACCCGCTAAAGCACCCGTGAACTTTATATTTATCTGCTGCGGCCCCAGTGTTTCCGGATCGACCTGAGCCCGAACAAAATCGTTCACGGTAAAAAGCGGATTTCCCGGCTCCGATTTTGTTACCACGGCATCCAAAAGTAGGCTGTCCGCGCCGAGAAACAATTTCCTCTCCCTCGCCTGCAGCGTAAAAGCGGCTAACGGCCGGCCGGCTGTAGTGATCTGATATTCAAGCGACTCACCCAGCGGAAACGAAAGTTCGCGAGCAAGAGGCTGATTTTCGATATAAGGGGTCGGGGTCGGTGCAGGAGTTGCGGCCGGCCGCGGAGTCGGGGTCGACATAGGTGTCGGCAGCATTACAATTGGCGGCTGGGACACGTTCATTTGAATGCTGGACACTGATGCTTTGAATTCTCCCTTCGCCGTCTTGAGCCGAATCATTACGGGTACGCGTGCCTCGTCAGTGCTTATATTGATCCTCAGATCCTTCACGCCGATCTCCGAAAGATAGTCGCTCTGAACCAACGTGACAACCGTATCGAATTCCCCCGCTCCCGTTTTTACCCTTTCATTTGCCGTTGACTGAAACGCGACATTATAAGACTTGCCATTTTCGATCAACGGCATTTCGCCGCTGCCGCCGGATTGTCGGATTCTATAAAACATAGTCAGAAGATCGTATGTTGAGGTCGGGACGGTCAAATAGCTGCTGATCGTTTCTTTTGGCAGCCCGCTGTAATTCTGCGTCCTGCTTGTATAAAGCGGAAGACCGGAATCCACTGCCGCAAAGGTGATCCGAGTCTCATCGACCAGATGATAAGCGGCGCTGACCAGATCGAACGTCTTAATTTTTGAATGAATTTCTATCGCGTCCTTGCCGCCGAGCAGTCCGCGGGAGACGACATCTGTCTCGACAAATGCAACATCCGAAAATCTTTCGAACGAGACTGAGTAAACCAGCTTTTCGCCGACACGAAACTGAGTGACGGGCAAATCAATGACCTGAGCCCTTGCGATTTTCGACGCAGCAGATTCAAAAAAGAAACTTGTAAAGGCGACGAGGCTTAGGACAAACAAAGCTTTGCACGACCACGGTTTGCTGAGGATTTCGACGCGACGAATTACTTTGCTCATGTAGAAGCAGCTTCCATTTCTCCCAAGATCGTTTTGACGGCCCATAGCCGGTCAGCAGCTTTAATTACCGGGCGGCCGATCACAAGATAATCCGCGCCACTAGAAATCGCCGCTCCCGGAGTCATTACACGCCGCTGATCGTCATTCGTTGCAAAAGTTGGCCGAATTCCGGGAGTTACTAACAGAAAATCGCGGCTTTTAATACTTTCACGAAGCAGCCCGGTCTCATTTGCCGAGGCCACCACACCGTCCAAACCACATTCTGACGCCATCCGCGCCAAATGCAAAACCTGATCCTTCACTTCCCTTTCAGTGCCGATCTCGCGCAAAGTGTTCGAATCGGAACTGGTTAAAACTGTAACGGCGATGATATTGGGCTTTGTTAGTTCTTCCCGTTGACAGAGATCAGCAACATCGCACGCCACTCGCCGCATCATTTCACTTCCGCCGGAAGCGTGAACATTGAACATCCAAACGCCCATTCGGGCTGCCTCGATCCCGGCCTTTGCGACGGTGTTAGGGATATCGTGAAACTTTAGATCCAAAAAAACTTTAGTGCCCGATTGGATAATTTCGCGAACAAATGATCCGCCAGCCGAAGTAAAAAGCTGCAAACCGATCTTAAATGCACCGACAGTATGTCCGATCTCCGCGATTATATCTCTCGCTTCTCCCACGCTTTCGACATCGAGAGCCACGATAAGCTTTTGTCGGTTGGCGGCGGCTGTTTCTGGGGCTCCGCAAGGTTCACTCATTCCAATTACAATAAATTGAGGTCAGGTCGATCTAAAGACCCCGCAAGTTAATCCATATCAAGCGGATTTCGGAAGGGTTTGCCTCTGTCGGAATCGGCCCGCTTTAAAGCTTCCTGAAACTTTTCTTCCAAAAGGCGTTCACGGTCTTTCATTGATGACATCTCCTGTTCGAAGATCTGCTCACGCAATTCCTTCTGCTTGCCAAGCTCACCTTTGAGGTCGTCAAAAGATCCGTGAACCTTCTTTTTTTCTTCGTGCGCCAGGATAGCCCCGGTTTGCCCGTCGATAGTCAACGTCGATTCGCAGCAAGGACATTTAACGCTGAACTTTTCCATACTCGCCATAATAAAACACAAGCCGTTGACTAATTTCCCTTAATTGTTTGGTTTCTGGCTGGTGGAATTCGGCGGCGAAACTTGTGTCGAACCCGAAATTTCCATGATCCTGGCAGCGGATTCAGTGCTCAGAACCGGAATCTTTTTGCCTTCCATTTCGATCACGCTGCCATTTCGCATAAAAACCTTCAAAAAGCTGTCATCGCCATTAGAGCGCTTTTCTACTTTTAATAACTGAGGATGGTTTCTGAAAGTTCTTACTTCAATAGCTTCCGTCGTCAGGATGACCGCGAACTCGGAATTGTCGGGAGCAGGCTTATTTGCTTTTCTAATAAGGTCGGCTTCGTCAAATTTAGGTTGACCGTTTGCCCCTGCCTTTCGCATCGCGTCCATCTTTGCCTTTTTGCGGCCCAATATCGAGTTCGGATCCAGATTAGCTTCAGCCCCATTTGCATCCGCGGTATTAGTCTCGCCGTCCGGCCGGATCACCGGTTGCATCGAATTCGCATCAGCATTCTCTGTTACGTAGATATTAGTATTTCCAATCGTCTGCACCGTCGAATTTGGCGTTCCCACCACGTTTGCCGTCTGAATATTGCCATCCGAACTGACAGATGAACACGCGGCCAGTGCGGTCGATAGTACGGCGCAAAAAATTAATACATAGAGATCTTTCATCAATTACTCCTAAGTTTGGCCGTAAGATTCTTTTTCACGGTTTCCCACTCATCACTAATGATACTGAAAAAAACCGAATCGCGAAAACGCCCACTCTCGGTAATCATATGCCGACGCAGCGTTCCCTCCTCTTTCGCACCGAGTCGGGCGATCGCGGTGCGTGATTTTTGATTGAGCGCATCGATCTTGAATTCGACACGAAGGCACTTCCAAGTCTCGAATGCGTGTGTCAGCATGAGCAGTTTCGCCTCCGTATTGACAAAAGACCTCTGCCATTCCGGATTTATCCACGTCCAGCCGATCTCGACCTTTCGATTATCCACATCGATATTGCCGAACCGCGTCGAACCGACAATTTTGTCGGACGTCTTGTCCCGTGTCACAAATGGGAGCGAAACGCCGCGGCTTTGCTCATCCAGGGCAATTTCAACATAATGCCGCATATCGTCCGGCGTTTTATTTACGTTCGCGGCTACACGCCAGAGTTCCTCGACCAACCCGACGACGCACAGAGGCTGGATATGCTCTAGAGCCATCGGCTCCAATCGCACAAATTCGCCTTCTAAGACTCGAGGTGTTAAATCCATGACCTTCTACGATTATAAAGAAAAGACAGCCGAAATATCGAACCGGCTGTCTAAATTTCTTATTTTTTAGTATTTACTAAATATCGTAATACATTGAAAACTCAAGCGGATGCGGACGAAGACGCAGCGGTGTGATTTCTTTCTCACGTTTGTAGGTTATCCAACGATCTATCATCGTACTCGTAAATACATCGCCTTTCAGCAAAAATTCATGATCGTCTTCCAGAGCCTTAAGAGCCTCGTCCAGACTACCCGGCAATGACGGAACATTTGCTAATTCCTCCGGCGGAAGATCGTAGATATCTTTGTCTAGCGGAGCACCCGGATCGATACGATTCTGAATTCCATCAAGTCCGGCCATCAGCAATGCGGCGAACGTGATATAAGGATTGCAGCTCGGATCGGGCGGCCGAAATTCGAGCCGCTTTGCCTTCGGTGAAGGTGAAAACATTGGTATTCGAACCGCTGCCGATCTGTTCCGGGCCGAATAAGCCAGATTTACAGGAGCTTCAAAGCCGGGGACGAGACGTTTATAACTATTCGTAGTGGGCGCTGCAAAGGCGACAAGCGCGGGAGCGTGCTTCAAAAGGCCGCCGATATAAAATTTGGCCATTTCGGAAAGCCCTGCGTATTGGTCGCCGCCAAACAACGGATTTCCGTCCTTCCAAAGCGATTGGTGTACGTGCATTCCCGAACCATTGTCGCCGTACAACGGCTTTGGCATGAACGTGGCGGTCTTTCCGTGCGCGACCGCTGTATTTTTAACGACGTATTTGAACAGCATGACGTTGTCGGCGGTCTGCAGCAGGTTTGAATACTTGAAATCGATCTCGCACTGTCCCGCCGTTGCCACTTCATGATGATGGCATTCGACGTTAATGCCCACCTCACCAAGTATCGTCGATATGGTATTTCGCAGGTCGACAAGCGTATCTACCGGTGAAACTGGAACATAGCCTTCCTTGGGGCGAATGTGAAAACCGTTATTCGGGGTTCCCTGGTCGCCAGTTCGGCCGGAATTCCAATGGCCCTCTTCCGAATCGATGGAAAACCCGGCGGATTGCTGATCATTGTGAAAAGAAACTCCGTCAAACACGAAGAACTCGGCTTCGGGCCCGACAAATACCGTGTCGGCGATGCCTGTAAACCGAAGATAGCTTTCAGCGCGGACGGCAACCGAACGCGGATCGAGGCCGTAGCCTTCTTTTGTAATAGGTTCGACGACGTTTGCTATTAGGCATATCGTCGTTTCTTCTGCAAAAG
>JACMMN010000382.1 GCA_014379075.1 Pyrinomonadaceae bacterium
CGATCGTTTCGAAATTAAGATCGAACCCGACTGCTATCTTGACAGCTTCCGCCCGTTGAAATTCCGATACGCTCGGTGAAAGCCCGGTAATACAAGTCGCCCGGTTTCCCAGTTCCTGGGTTGCGATCAGCGCGAGGTACGCGCTGTCCACGCCGCCCGAATACGCAACCAACACGGTTTCCATCCGGCGCATCAAACCCCTGAGATTTTTTTCTTTTTTGGCCGCTGTGGGTGTAACCGTTAAAACGGGCCTTTTCTGCGGAATTGCAATCATTTCTAAGCCAAAATACTGTGATTCTCGATGATTCGACAATCTAAAAATCTTAACTTAGGCATTAGATAGAACGCAAACCTATAGAATAGAAATTACCGAGGTTCGGTTAACAAAATTCTAGTTTTTTTTCGAGTTAGGTGCTACGATTGAGCGTCACAAAAAAATTAATGAATTCGGATTTTCCCTTTTTTTTCAGATCACGCCCGGACAGAATACTGGTTTTATTCTTCACGGCGATGCTGCTTTTGACGACGGCTTCGGAATGGTTCGGCCAGGAAGGGTCGGACGAAGCGGATCAAGCGGTAACCCTCTTTAATGACGGCCAGAATGCTCACGAAAAAGGCGATCTGCCAGCCGCAATAAAGCTCTATCAGAAAGCTCTCGAAACCATCCCGAAATTTCCCGAGGCCGAACTTCAACTTGGCAATGCCTTTCTGACGCTCGGACAAATCGATAAAGCAGAAAAGTCTTTCCGGCGGGCAGTTGAGCATAAAGAGGATTGGTCACTCGCACTCGCGAGCCTCGGCTCAGTACTCGTCACCAGATCCGCTTTTGCAGAAGCGGAGCAGGTGCTAACAAAGGCAATAAAATTAGACGAACTTAATTTCCCTGCCTATTCCGCATTGACGGAATTGCGCTTGAAGACAAAAGCGGGCCCGGAGCTTTTGGCCGATCTTCTCGGGAAATTGAAAATGCTGACTTCCAAGGCGAAACCAACCGCCTCGATATGGGCAGCCCGTTCTGCTCTCGAGTTTGCAGAGGGTGATCTAGGAGCGGCAAAATCAAGCGCGGCAAAAGCCTTAGAAATCGACGCAAAAAACCGTTCGGCACTTTTATCGCTGGCCTCAATTGCTTTGGCCGAAAACGATATGACGGAAGCCGGCGCGATTGCCGCGAGTCTCGAAGCTCTTGCTCCGGATTCCACCAATGTCAAGATACTTAGGGCAAGGATTTTTTATGATACCGGAAACTCCGCTGCCGCGATCAAACTTTTGAATTCGATTGAGGACCCGTCCGCCGATGTGTCGGCACTCCGCGATAAGATTTTGGTAAACACGTCGCAAAGCACTGTTGAACTCGAAAGGCAGCTGGAAAAAGATGCTGCGTCCCCGTTGATTCTGGGCCGCCTGTGTTCTGTTCTTCGGATCGAGAATCCGGCCAAGGCGTTGGATTTTTGCCGCCGTGCGTCCGAGGCGGAACCCGCGAATCTCAGCCACGCCATCGGTTATGGAGCGGCTCTGGTTCAGGCAAAACTTTATATTGAAGCCGTCACGCTGCTAAGGCGAATTTTGAAGATTGCCCCGGATAACTCCACGGTTCGAGCGAACCTTGCCACGGCCCTCTTTCAGCTGAAAAATTATCCTGAAGCAAAGATCGAATATCAATGGCTCGTCGAGAAGCAGCCGAAACTCGCCATTGCCTATTATTTCCTTGGGATCGCACATGATCAGTTGGGCGAATATCTAGACGCGATGGCGAACTACCAGCAGTTTCTACGGGTTGCCGATCCTGAAACAAGTAAACTGGAGATAGAAAAAGTCACACTTAGGATGCCGGAACTGGAGAAACAAATAAAAGATAAAAAAGGCAAGCGAAATGGAAAGTAAGAGATTAGACGATATAACTGCAGGCAATATGATTCAACGGTCTCGAAACGGCCGCTCATTTTATTTTGCCCTACCTGTCGTCCTTATATTTATCTTTTCCACTTCTTCAATACTTTCTCAGGAAATTCCGCCGGACGATATCGCGCCGCCGCCAATAAAACAGTTATCGAAAACGGAAAAGTCGCAGCTCGATGCCGAGGACGAGGTAAAGAAACGAACCAAGCTTGCCTTGGATTTGATGGATCTCAGATTGAAGAAAGCTGAGGAGCTGCATTCTCGTCAGGAGTTCCCGGAAATGTTTCTTGAACTAGGCGGATTTCACGGCCTGATGGACAATACGCTCGAATTCCTGAACCGCAGCGTACGCAGCGAAGGCGGAAAAGTATTGAACAATTTCAAGCGGTTGGAAATCGGGCTTCGAATGTTTACGCCTCGGCTTGAGATAATCCGACGCGATCTGCCGCAGCGTTTCGAATTTTATCCGCGTAATTTGATCAAATATTTACGGGACGCCAGATCAAAGGCGATCGAACCATTTTTCGGTAACACCGTAATACCAAACAGGAAAACATGATCTATCGACTTAAACGGACATTAATTCAAGCATTACTTTTGGCGCTTTTTTGCGGCTATTTTCTTGCCTCGCCGGGGTCCGCACAGCGGCGCGATTTTATGACTGACGAGGAGATCGAACTGATTCGCGACAGCCAGGATATCGATGCCCGGATGGATGTGATCACGAGAATGATCGATCGTCGTTTTGGCGTGCTCGGGATTGATGCCGGCGGGTGGAAACAAGGCCAAAAAACGTCCGGAGAATGGGGCGAACCTCCCAAAGGATCACGGCTCGAACTGCTTTCGGATATTAAAAAGCTCCTCCTGAAAGCCATCGACGACATCGATAATCTGGCGTCGCACCCGGATTCGGCCCCGATACGTGAAAAGGGCGATAAGGAAGCAAAAAAGGACCCGCAGCGCTTTTCGGTTGCGGTGCGAAAACTTGGACAGGCCGCCGGCAGATATCTTCCCGTATTCCGAGCTCAACTCGACAATTCCAATGACGATTTGGAGAAAGGCCTTTTACTGGACTCGATAGACTACTCGAACCAGATCATCGAAGCCGTAGGCAAGCTTACTCCTGAAGTCAAAAAGAAGTAAGGCTTGCAAATATTTGCGATTTCCGGTTCAAATGGGAATCGCCTTCGTTGAAGCTTGACGGTTTCAAAAAAAAACCTATTATAATGTTACCCATTTGATCGATAGCCATATTATTTACCCGGTCTTTACACTAAATTTGTTTGGGAGGATATGTATGGATTCTCGTGCGATTCGGATCTTATGTGTTGAAGATGATAAGGACTCGTGCGAGATGCTTACGGTGCTTCTCTCGCTTGCGAACGACGATTATGCGGTAACCGCTGTGCATGATGCGGCGAAGGCTATGGAATTGATCTCCGCCGGTCCGTTCGATCTTTACGTGCTTGATATGTGGCTTCCTGACATTGACGGCCTTCAGCTTACCCGTTGGATACGTGAAACCGGATCTTCGAAGCCGATCGTTTTCTTTACCGCGGTCGCAAAGGACGCCGACCGTGAGAACGCGCTTAATGCCGGCGCCACTGCTTTTCTTGTCAAGCCAAACGACCTTGACCAACTGACCCCGACCGTCGAACGCCTCCTCGGGCAAAGTGGAATGTCTGCGTCGCAGTTCAAGTAACTCCCACGAACCCGCGAGTTAATTTTAACGAGTTGTTCCGCGACAAGGCGTTTCAGAAGTATAGTTCCAACAAACTTGATCCGCTTTTGGACATATAGCGGGTTCCTCATTTACATTTAAACCAAAGAAAATCAAAATACTTTGAAACGTTATCTCCGAACCTATGGAAAATTTGAAGAAAACTCCGCTGAATGAAGTTCATCGCGAACTTGGCGGAAAGATGGTCGATTTCGGCGGCTGGGATATGCCTGTGCAGTATCCGGCGGGTGTAATGGAAGAACATCTGCGGACGCGAACGGCGGCGGGGCTTTTCGACGTTTCACACATGGGAGAAATCTGGGTCGAAGGCTCCGACGCGATCGTTTTTGTAAACCGGCTGACGACCAATGATGTCACCCAACTCGTCGACGGGCAGGCTCATTATTCAGCGTTTACAAATGAAAAAGGCGGCGTCGTGGACGACCTTCTCGTTTACAGGTTCGATCAAAACAAGCTACTTCTTGTTGTCAATGCCGGGACGACCGAAAAGGATTGGTATTGGATCACGTCACATAAGAAAGATGAGGACATTGCACTAACCAATGCCAGCGCCGATTACTGCCAGATCGCCGTCCAAGGGCCGAACGCCGTCGGGATATTGCAGCAGTTGACGGAAACCAAGCTGGACGAGATCAAATATTATTGGTTCACGACCGGACGCGTGGACGGTGTTGAGGCGATAATTTCGCGCACCGGTTATACGGGCGAGGACGGTTTTGAGGTTTATGCGGCAGCCGAGTTTGCGGAGCACATTTGGAACATGCTCCTGAAAACTGGTAATTACGGCGATTCGGACGGAATTCTGCCGGCGGGTTTAGCGGCGAGAAATACGCTGCGGCTGGAATCGGGAATGTCGCTTTACGGGCACGAGTTAAGCGACGACATCACGCCTCTGGAAGCCGGTCTGGGGTGGATCACTAAACTGCAGAAAGGCGATTTTATTGGCCGCGATCTATTAGCCGCAAAAAAGGAAAAAGGCCTCGACCGCAAGCTGGTCGGGTTTGAAATGATCGACCGCGGCATTGCACGTGACGATTTCGATGTTTATATAGACGATCAAAAAGTCGGCTACGTCACATCTGGCAGCCCGGCACCGTTTTTGAAGAAGAATATCGGCCTGGCTTTTTTGCCGTCCGAGTTTGCAAATATCGGGCAAGAAATTAAAATTGATGTGAGAGGAAAGCATCTAGCGGCAAAGGTAGTTCCGACTCCATTTTATAAACGAGAAAAGAAATAATTGATCGGAGCGTTCTGAGTTCACGCTTAAGCACGTCTTCAGCATGAGGCATAAGACACGCTTAAGCGTGAACCCAGAACATTTATACAAAAATATGGCAAACAACATTCCGGAAAATTTACGTTACAGCAAGGATCATGAGTGGGTTTTGGTCGATGGCGATGTAGCGAGCATCGGCATCACCGACTATGCACAGCACTCGTTGGGAGACGTCGTATATATAGATATGCCGCGGGTCGGCGACAAATTGGGGTCGCACGAGGCGTTCGGTTCGGTCGAATCGGTCAAGGCCGTGTCGGAGATATTTACGCCCGTCGCCGGTGAGATCGTTGAGGTTAACGACGGCCTGAACGATACGCCGGAAAAAGTCAACGCCGATCCTTATGGCGATGCATGGTTCATCAAGGTCAAAATGGACAATCCGGGCGATGCCGACGCAATGCTTTCGGGTGAAGAGTACGAAGAATATCTTTCCGCTAACGCTTAATTTTGGATTTTAGATCTCGGATTTTGGATTGAAGAAACGCTGCTGCAGCCTTGTCGGATAGCCAATAAATCCAAAATCCAAAATCCCCGATCCAAAATCTAAATGAGATACATACCTAATTCCCCCGAAGAACGGCAGGAAATGCTCGATGTCGTTGGATTGAATTCCGCCGCCGAGCTTTTTCGCTCGATCCCGCAAGATGTTCAGTTAAATCGAGCATTGAACGTGACCGAAGCTTTGGCCGAACCGGAAGTGATCGCGGCGATGGAAGGTTTTGCGGCAAAGAATACGGCGGCTTTAAAACCGTCGTTTCTCGGTGCGGGCGTTTACTCGCATTTTTCACCAACAGTCGTCGATCACCTAATACAGCGTTCGGAATTTTTCACTTCATACACGCCGTATCAACCCGAAATATCGCAAGGAACGCTGCAATACATATTCGAATTCCAAACGCTGGTCTGCCAATTGACCGGAATGGAAGTGGCAAACGCATCGATGTACGACGGTTCGACCGCGATGGCCGAAGCTTATCTTATGGCCCAGCGTGTTACTCGCCGGGACAAGATCTTCGTCGCGGATTCGGTACATCCGGAATACCGCGAGGTCGCAAAAACTTATACGCAACACGGCGATCTGGAAATCGGTTCGGTCGGATTCGATGAAATAACCGGACGAATTTCGGAACTTTCGGGCCTTGATAACACGATTGCCGCCGTCGTCGTTCAATCGCCGAACTTTTTTGGCTGTATCGAAGATTTGCAAAGTTTAGCCGATCAGGCGCACGAGGTTGGTGCGTTGCTTATCGTAGTTGTCACGGAGGCGATCTCGTTCGGCCTTCTGAAATCGCCGGGCGACTGCGGCGCCGACATCGTTGTCGGTGAAGGACAGTCTTTTGGCATTCCGATGAGCTATGGCGGGCCGCATCTCGGGCTTTTTGCTACGCGTGATAAGTTCGTCCGGCAAATGCCGGGCAGACTGTGCGGCGTCGCCTATGACAAGAAGGGAAACCGAGGTTTCGTCCTTACGCTTTCGACTCGCGAACAGCACATCCGCCGCGAGAAAGCGACTTCAAACATCTGCACCAACCAAGGCCTGATCGCCCTCGCCGCCACTATTTACATGGAAACAATGGGTAAAAAAGGCTTGCAGGAAGTCGCGATGCAGAATGCCCAAAAGGCTGCATATGCGGCAAGGGAGATCGCCAAGATCGAGGGATTTGAGATCGCGTTCTCGGCACCGAAGTTTAATGAATTTGTCATTCGCGGGCCAAAACCTGCGACAGAAATATTGGAGAAGCTGCGAATTGAAGACGGCATCGTGGGCGGGCTCGATTTATCAAAGTATTACGCGGGATGCGAGAACGATTTTCTTGTTTGTGTGACCGAAACCATGCGGCGCACTTCAATTGACGACTTAATCGATGGAATTCGTGACATGGTTCCTAAGGATGGTAGATGGACACCAGCATAATCATTATTTTGATCTTGAATGTTGTCTGCTGGTCGTTTTTCTTCTGGTTTGTTGGTCCTTCGGTTGTCCGCTACCTTAAGCGGCCGGTTGATTGCCCCTCATGCGAACAAGCTAATTCTGCTAAATCACAGAAATGCGTTTCATGCGGAAGCGAACTGAAATGAATTTAGAAACTTCAAAGGCAAAAACATTTAGCCGTCGACGCTTTGTTGAGTCGGCAGGCAAAGGCCTCGGTCTCGCGGCGTTATCATCTACTACGGTCGCTTCGTTCTTTGAAGATGTAATAGCTGCGGGCAAAAGTGTCGATCATCTTTCGCCTTTGGAAGTCGCGGTGGATGAAGATTTTTGGGCCGCGAT
Source organism: Pyrinomonadaceae bacterium (assembly GCA_014379075.1). Taxonomy (GTDB): domain Bacteria; phylum Acidobacteriota; class Blastocatellia; order Pyrinomonadales; family Pyrinomonadaceae; genus OLB17. Next base: position 7,189 of record JACMMN010000382.1, read on the forward strand.
CCAGCAATCTTTTTCAGTTACACGCGGCATCGTCAATCTGAACAACGGCGGCGTAAGCCCAAGTCCTAGAATAGTTACGGAAGCCTTTGTCCGCTACACGTGGCAGCAGGAAGACGCGACGGCGTATACGATGTGGCAGTTGCTCGAACCGCAATCGGAGACGATCCGCACGGGGCTGGCCGAGATATTCGGCTGCTCGCCGGAA
>JACMMN010000383.1 GCA_014379075.1 Pyrinomonadaceae bacterium
CCGAACTACTGAATAGTGACCGACGCTTTATTTTTCTTACGGTTTTTTAGTACAAAGATCAGACCGATCAAAAAAATGAAAAACGATATGACCAAAACCACCGAGCCGGGAATGATTCCGTACATGGCTTCTTCCCAACTGGTGCGAGGGCCGTTGACAATAGGCAATGCAACGGAAACGCCCGTGACCGCTAAACCAAGCAACACGCCTAAAATACCCAAAACAAGCACTAACTTCCAAAGCATAGATTAAACTCCTTCGAAAATGGTTGGACTGTAATAAATTAATGATTCTTTCCGCCTATAAACGACGTGAAAAAGTAGATTATCATAACACTGAATATTAGAAGTAAATAGGATCGATCGCAGAACAGCACAATTCTAAAAAAGATTTAACATCGTTTCATTTGTTTTCCGACTAAATCGGCATTATAATTTCGCAGTTTTGATTTCCTTCATATTGATTTAAGTTTTTCGTTACACGTCTTCCTAATTTTTGTAAAACAATCGGCGAATTCTTTTTTTGCTGAGGATAAATATATGAATAAAATGTTGCGGGTTTTGTGCCCGTTCGCCGCCGTGCTTTTTTTAAGCATCGGCATTTTTGCCCAATCGCAGACCACGACCACCCAAATTCAGGGAACGGTTCTGGATCCGAACGGTGCGGTCGTTGCCGGTGCGGATGTCACCGTCAAAAATACGCAGACAGGTTTCGAGCGGACTGTCTCGACCAATTCCGACGGTTTCTTCAGTGCGCCGCTACTTCCCCTTGGAACATACCGCGTTACCGTGAAAGCTCAGGGTTTCGGCGAAACCAATCTCGAGAATATCGAAACGAATTTGGGCCAAACCCTATCGTTAAAGGTCGAGTTAAAACTTGGCGGAACGGTCGAAACGGTTGATGTTTCAGCCGAACCGGAGTCGGTCGACATCGCACGTACCGAGCTATCAACGCAGATCAATGAGCGTTCCGTCGAAAACCTGCCGATCAACCGGCGCGACTTTTCCCGCTTTGCATTGCTCACGCCGGGTGTTTCCATAGTCCAGGGCCCGGACGGCGACGAAATTTCGATCAACGGCCAGAAAGGCATTCAGAATAATATAACCATTGACGGCGCCGATGCCAACAACCCATTCTTCGGCGAACAGCGCGGTGGCCAACGGCCGGCTTTTACCATCAGCCTCGAATCCGTGAAGGAGTTTCAGGTAATACCTGTCGGTGCATCGGCTGAATTCGGCCGCAGTTCCGGCGGATTTATTAATGCCGTCACCAAATCGGGCACCAACACTTATTCGGGTGCCGCTTTTCTATTCTTTCGTAATCAATCGCTCTCCAGCCAAAATCCGGACGCGGTCGATGCCGGGCTTCCTACGGAGGATTTCCGCAACTATCAGTTCGGCGGAAATGTCGGCGGACCGATCAAACGCGACAAAGCATTCTTCTTCGTCGCCTACGAACGCAACGACGGAACGAGCAGCAAGCCGAATTTTATCGATCAGCGGCTCGTTGATGTCTTCGCAACACGCTTCAATTCGCCCGGCGAGGAAGGCATTATCGACCGGACGAATATCGCCGATGTTCTTCTCGGCAAGGTCGATGTTCAGGTAAACAACAACAACCTACTGACGCTGCGTCATAACTATAGCCGTGCCGAACAGGTGAATGGAACATTCGACGTCCCGACCTGGGGAACAAGTGCAAACGGCCGCGAAACAAGCAATTCCAATTCGTTCATCGGACAGCTCGTGACTAATTTCTCATCAAGTTTACTCAACGAGTTCCGTTTCCAGTGGGCCAAGGAAAACCGTCCCCGTTTCTACGACGGGCCCGAACTTCCCGACACCACGATCGGCACATTCGACGGTTCTATCTCTTACCGTTTCGGACGCCCGTTTTTTCTGCCGACTCCATCAAATGACGTGCGTCTTCAATTCACCGACAATTTCACCGCTATCCGCGGAAATCACTCGATCAAATTCGGTGTCGATATTAACCGTACCAGAGTCGCACAAACGTTTATCGGTTTCGCAGGCGGACGATATATATTCGCCGCACCAACGATTGACGGAGCGATTGACGGATTTTTCGATTATATCAACGGCGTAAATGCGAACGCGCTTCAGCTCTATTTGCAGTTCGCTCCGATCGGCGACCGCACTGTTGAAGAAGCTGGAACGCAGTCTTATGTCACCGTTGAGCCCGGCCTTTACATTCAGGACACCTGGCAGGCAAGGCGAAATTTGACACTCAATTTCGGTTTTCGCTGGGAAGGACAGTTTCAGCCCGACCCGATAAACGATCCGTCCGAAACAAGATACAGCCAGTTTTTAAACGATCCGCGTTTCCCTTCCGACGGCACGATCCCGGATTTCACGGATGGTTATTCCCCCAGGCTTGCTCTTTCATGGTCGCCTGGCGATGACGGCAAGACGGCTATCAGACTCGGCGCGGGTCTCTATTATGCCCGTATTCCCGGCCTTGTCGTTGCGGGCCCTCGCAACACGGATGGTGCGATCGCGGGAAACATATTCTTTGCAAACTTCCTGTGCCAGGGCGGAAAAATAATTGTGGGCGGCGGCCCAGGCGGATGTCCCGCTTATCCCGGAATTGTCCCGACGGCCGGTTTCAGCCCGTTTAATCCAGGCATTGCGGTTTTTGAACGCAATTTTAAAAATCCTCGGACGATCCAATACAGCGCAAGCGTCGAGCGGGAAATTCTTGCTAATACATCGGTTCTTGTGGCATACAATATCGCGAAAACTGACCGGTTAACGCGATTTGTGAATCGCGGCAATCCGGCTTTGTACGGAGGCACGTCGCCGTTTGCACGACCTGACGGATCAGGTGTCGGCGAAATAAGATCTACCGAAAGCTCGGCAAAGTCGTTTTATCAGGGGCTGACATTGACGCTGAACAAACGGTTTTCGAACCGTTACCAGTTCCAGGTCAATTATCTGCTGTCGGTCGATAAATCGGACGACGACAACGAACGCGATCCGTTCACTTTCCGTTACGCAGATGTCAATAATTTCGAGCCGGAGTATAACTATTCCGACCGCGATCAGCGTCACAGGTTCAATGCCTTCGCGACGTTCCTGCTGCCGTACGATATAAACATTTCCCCGATCGTACAGTTTCGCTCAGCCCAGCCGCGTTCGCTGCGGCCGATCGGCGAATCAGGTCCCGGATCAACCGTCAGGCGTAATACCGAACGCCTGGACAATGAATTTTTCACCTTCGATTTCCGTGCGTCGAAGGCGTTCAAATTCACCGAAAGAATGCAGCTCGAAGCTATCTTCGAAGCGTTCAATCTAACCAACAGCCGCAACCAGCGAAGCGTCCCTCGCCCCTTGACATTCAACTTCGACGGAACGGTCTCGGCCGGTTTCGGCGAACCAAGACAAGCGCAACTCGGATTGAGATTTAAGTTCTAGATCACGATTCATGCCAAACAAAAAGACGCGGCCGAATTATTTCGACCGCGTCTTTTATTTGCCTCTTGTCAATACCGAGCGGTAGCGACCGGGGCTTTGCACTTTATCCTTTGAGTCCTATTTTTTAGTCAGTTCAACACCTGTCGCCTCAAAAGAAACTTCCGTCACCGTCCCGTCCGCATTTCGGTTGTCGAACTTCGCTCCGTCGTCGTTTATCAGATGATCGACATGATCTTTCGGCAAGATCTTCGTTTTGAAAACACCTTGCGCCTTGACACTCATGCCGGCCGAATTGAGCGGGATAAAAAACTTATGGTCGCCGAATGTCACGCGGACGGATTTGCCGCCAACCTTGTCTCCCATTTCCATCCAGCAGCCTTCCTTCTTGCAGGAACGGACAACCACACCATTTACCGCGACGGTCTTGCCGGCATATTTGTCCGGACTTTTGAGCGCCTTTTCCACCGAGATCTTCTTGACTCCCGCGACCAAAGCGTCACCACGCGTGATCTTCTCACCCGTTTTCAATTCGACCGGCTCATTGTCCTTACTTTTCACCACCGGCTCGCCCTTGCTGTTCAGTTCACCTTGGGCAAATGCCGCGAACGAAAAAGCCAAAATTGCGATTGATATTGTTAATAGTTTTTTCATAGATACTCCGTAATTAAAAATTCTGTCGGCTTTAAGGCCGTGCTTCATAAACGATCCGTCCGTCTATAACTGTCGTCAAAACCTTCACATCCCTGATCTTCACCGGGTCGATATTAAATATATCATCCGATAAGATCACAAAATCCGCCAGCTTGCCCACTTCGATTGTGCCTTTCACCTTTTCCTGAAACTCGGCGTACGCCGAACCGGAAGTAAATGCCCGCACCGTTTCCTCAACCGAGATCTTTTGTTCCGGGATCCAGCCCCTCGGGTTTTTATCGTCCAGAGTCCTGCGAGTCACGGCCGCGTAAACACCGAATAAAGGATTGAGAGGCGCGACAGGAGAATCCGACCCGAAAGCCAGAACCGCTCCTGAATCCAGTAAAGTCCTGAAAGCGTATGTTCCCTTTAGGCGTTTCTCGTCGATCCGCTTCCAGGCCCAGCGGCCGTCGTCGATAATATGGAACGGCTGCATAGACGCAATGACCTTCATCGGCCCGAAGCGTTTCAGGTCTTCGATCCGCAAATGCTGGGCGTGTTCGATGCGGAAACGGCGGTCGCTGGTTCCGTTAACCTGTGCCGCTTTATCAAAATTATCGAGCACTGTTGCGTTCGCCCGGTCGCCGATGGCGTGGATCATTATCTGCAATCCCGCTTTATCCGCCGCCGCGACAATTTCCGGCATTTTTGGGATCTCATCCGACGCGAGGCCGCTCGTATTCGGGGCGTCGCGATAGGGCTCGAAAAACCATGCCGTGGTCGAACCGAGGCTGCCGTCGCTGTAGCCTTTCAAACATCCGACCCGAAGCATCGCGTCGCCGAATGCGTGATGAATACCGGTATTTTTCCAGCGGGTATAATCCGAAAGCGGTGAGCAGCCGTATACGCGTGTTTTGAGAGTCCCGCGCCGCAGCAGTTCCTGATAAACACCGACATCGGTCCCGGCCGACATATCCTGGACGCTCGTCACGCCGAGGCTTGCTGCGTAATCCGTCGCCGCCTGTGCCGCTTCCAATTTTTGCTCGAACGAAGAATCGGGAATCACCCTGCCGATGTAGTTCATCGCTGCGTCTTTCAAAACACCAGTCGGATTGCCGCTCGCATCGCGAACTATCTCGCCGCCTTCGACGTCTTTGGTCGCCTTATCAACTTTGGCGAGATTCATTGCCAAACTATTCGCCAAAGCCATGTGCCCGTCGAGGCGGTCGATAAATACAGGATTATTTGGCGTCACCGCGTCGATCATCGCCGCTGTCGGCAAAGCGTTCGGCGTCCAATTCTCATGGTCCCATTTACCGCCAAGTATCCACCGGCCCTTCGGCAGTTTCGCCGCAAAATTCTTTATTCGCTCGACAAACTCCGCCGGCGTTTTCGCGTCCCGAAGATCGACGGAGGAAAGCTGCAGCCCAACCTCCAGAAAATGCACGTGCGCATCGTTGAAGCCGGGAATGACAAGTTTCCCCTTGGCATCGATGATTTTTGTCTTCGGGCCGATTAGCGGTTTCGTATCCGCGTCACTGCCTACGGCAATGATTTTGTTGCTGAGGATCGCAATCGAGCGAGCCGCCGGATGGCCGGAAACCATTGTGCGGACATTAGCATTCGTAATAACCAAGTCCACAGCCGAGGTCTGGCTAAAGGCGTTTGACGACGCAATCGTGACCAGCAACAGAGCCGAAAAAACAGCGGTGATTTTTTTCATGGGGAAAATATTCCGAGAAAGTGTATTCTTTAATTGACCGGCAATTATACCAGTGAAGCAAAAATATTTCCAAATTCTAGGCATTCTTCTCATCGCCATCTACGGTATTTTCATCGTTTTTCTTTACGCAGCCGAGCCGCGAACGCTCGAAGAGGTTTCGATCAAGGCAAAATCCACCGTTGAAAATGCAGTGACAAAAGGCCAGGTAATCGCCGGGACCTACGAGGTCGACCAGGCTAAATTCAACGAAGGCTTGCAGGCTTTCAGGCAAAACAATTTCGTAGCTGCCCGAGATAGTTTCGGCAAAGCGGATCCTGAGAAACGCGATCCCAAGACACAATATTATGTTGCTTACGGCTATTATCGACAGGGTTGGGGACGGATTTCGAATGACGATGCATTGTTCAAACAGAGTCTGGAAACGCTCGGACGCGTGACATTGCTCGACCCTGATTTCCGTTCGGACGATTCGAATTTGCAGCTTCGCACACCGGCTGACTTGAAAGCAGAGCTTGAGGAAGGGCTTAAAGTCACAGCCGACGATTTTAACCCCCTGCGGCTGGTTGGGGAACGAAAATGATCGGTACGCGTTTTAGGAGACATTGAGACGCATAAAAGAGGAACTCATCGCATTTGAATTTTAATGGACAAATTACAGTATGAAAAAAAGGAAAGGGATGCAGAGGACGTGTCCGTAGTGGACGCTGAATTGGTAGGCGAGGTAAATAATTCGGAAATAGCGGCGGCAGTCATACCTCGAAGATCCCTGTCAAAGATGGACGAAGCCATCGCGAACGACAGTCAAAAACACTATCTTTTTTATTTTCTGCTTCCGTTTATTTTCCTCACGGTTGCTCTGCTCGGCGGGCTGCGTTTGAGCGATGCCGATAATTCGTTCATCTTTCTGAAGCCTGCACTCTTCTGTCTGATTTTTGCTTCGGTGATGCTGGTACTTTTCTTTCGTACGGGGCTTATCCGGCTCGACGGCTGGTTCTCGGAAAACTTCGGGATTACGAAAAATGTGTCGAATGCAGGGGTTTTGCTGACGCTTTTCGCGGGAAACGTGCAGCTATTCAATTCTCTGCTTCCGGAACAGGGCTTGCCGTTTTGGATCGTCGCGTTTTGCTTTTCCTGGACGTTGTGGAACAACCTTTTCGCCGATTTCGACACCAAAAAG
>JACMMN010000057.1 GCA_014379075.1 Pyrinomonadaceae bacterium
ATTCTGGGAGCATTATTTAAGTTATATTTTTCGCGGCAAGGAACTGCATTTCGAATTCGAAGTTGTGAAATAAGCAATACGCAGTCAGCAGATCCTTGCTTATTGCTAATTGCTAATTGCTTCATTCCCCAGCCAACTATTCCCGAACCTTCCCGCATCTGTTAACGTAAGAATATCTTCCATCCGATTTCTTTGAGAGGTTTAATATGAAGAACAGATTATTTGCAGCGGTCGCCTTGTGCGTATTGGTGTTGAATCTCGGCGGTTCAACGTTCGCCGATACTAAAAAAGTAAACAAAACTCAGACCAGCCAGCTTGCAGCGCTTCTGCCCGCGTCCGACGGCGTAGCGACGATAGACGTTAAACGCTTTTTCAACGATGCTTTGCCGACGATCCTTTCCGGCAATCAGCCGATGCTGGCGGACATACTCGCCAAGATCGATGAAATGAAAGCGAAAACCGGCATCGACGTCCGGCAGTTCGAATACGTCGCGGCCGGCGTCACCGCCAAAAAGGTCACCGCGAAGGAATACGATTTCGATCCCGTCATCCTCGCCCGCGGCCAGATCAGCTCGGCGGCCCTTATCGGAGCGGCAAAGCTCGCGGCAAAAGGTAAATATCGCCAAGAACGGATCGGCGACCGCACCGTCTATATTTTCGAAGCAAAAGAGATCGCCAAACAGCATAAACCGCAAACGGCAGCCGCTAAACCCGGAGTGGTCGATAAAGCCATCGGCAGGTTGTCCAAAGAGATCGCCGCGACCGCTTACGACGCAAACACGATCCTATTCGGCTCGCCCGTTTTGGTCCGCCAAACCATCGAGGCCAAGACAAAACCTAGCGCCGAACTCATGGCGCTGCTTGGCCGCAAGGAAGTTTCGGTCGTGAATTTCGCCTCAAGTATTCCGGCCGGAATGAGTGGCCTCGTCCCGCTCGATAATGACGAACTCGGGAAAAATATCGATTCGATCCGCTTTCTCTACGGCAGCATGGACATTATCGGCGATGCCGTTGCGTTCAATATGACCGCAAAAACATTGCAGAATGCACAGGCTCAGGGATTATTGGAAACGCTCGAAGGGCTGAAGTTTATCGGAAAAGCTTTTCTGGGAAGTTCCAGCAAGCCGGACAATCAGGTTTTTGCCCGAATGATAGACAACGCAAAGTTTTCGGTTAAAGCGAATGAAGTGATGTTCGATCTCCAGATCCCGCAAAGCGACCTCAGCGTTATCGTCGGATCGCTGAAAGCGAAGTAGATAAATGCGGAAGCCCGCGCGTAAGCAAGGGCGAAATGAGAATTGCCGCAAAAAGGCATAAAAGGCACATAATAAAAAAATCTTTTTTGAGCCTTTCGTGCCTTTTTGCGGCTAATTTCTTACTGGGAATTTGAACTATCCGCCCTTGCTTACGCGCGGGCTTCTGCACCTATCTTCTCCGAAAACTCCGCCTCTGCACATTCGCGAACTTTTCAATGTCCGGGTTCATTCTTCCGCTCTCATCCAGCAGCGGAAAAAGCTGCATTTCATTCGATAAATACGCCGCTCGCAATTCGACCGGCCGTGTTCCCGCACGATTGATCACGCGAACAGTGCTGCCGCGAACGTCCTCGATCCATTTTGCGAATTCTTCGGCCCGGCCGACCGTCGCCGACAGCAGCAAAAGCCGTATCCGCGGCGGCGTCAGAATTATCGCTTCTTCCCATACGTGCCCGCGGTCCTCGTCCGCCAGGTAATGGGCCTCGTCGAAAATAACGAAGTCGGTCCGCACCTGTTCGCCGCTTCGCAGGGCGTCGAATAGCTGGTTGCGGTAAATTTCGGTCGTGCCGACTATCAGGGGAGCTCCGAAGTTTTCCTTCCGGTCGCCGGTCAGAATGCCGACGTTCTCCGCACCGAACTCCAGCGAAAATTCCACATATTTCGAATTCGTCAACGCCTTCAGCGGCGATGTATACCACGCCCGTTTTCCCTGTTCCAGCAAACGGCGAATTTCCTCGCGGGCGATCCATGTTTTGCCGCTGCCGGTCGGTGCCGTTACCAGAACATCTTCGGTTTCTATCGCTTCGAGGGCTTCGAGCTGAAAATCATCCGGCTTAAAAGGCGCCGCCGGCGGCACGCCGATCCCGGACAAAAGCCGCTCGACGGCCTTTATCTGCTGCGGCGTTTGAACGCTGCTTTGCGATTGCTCGGAACTTTCGTGTGCAAGGCCGCGTTTATACTCTCGTTCATCTCTTGGGCGCGAACGGCCGCGTCCCTGATTTTTACGCCGGTTATCGTTTCGCCCTCGTGCCATATGGACAGATGTTAAATGTTTGAAACAACAAAGTCTAATTCTTTCATTTCACAGGCGAAAATGTTAAAATCACAAATTGCTCCGCAACTAATGTGCGGTGCTGTGCGTCTAAAATTTACGGCAGGCAACATTAGCTGAAGGTTATTTTACGCGTTTTATATATTTTTATGTTTGAGCAGTCATTATACAATCAGCCCGTACCCGAACAGCCCCAGCCACAGGAAGGCGACCTGTTCGCAAATTACGAGATCAGGAACTGGAATTATTCGCGACGGATCTACCAGATCCTGGCTATCTCGGCGGTAATAAATATTTTCGGCATCGCGTTTCTGGCTCAGACGGAAGTCCTTACGGCCCGCGGCTGTGACAGTCCGTTCGTCGGCCGCGTCTGTCAGGTTTTGGATACCGTCTATGTCGGCAGCCTTCTTCTCGGAACTGACCGCGAATACGTCGATGCCGTTTATGACAAGGTCGATCTGGGCGACGCCGAGATCACGTACATCGATGTCAGCGGCGAAACTCCGCCGCTCAGTTACCCGGAAGGCTATTTCCAGATCGCCAACCCCGAACAGTTCGCCATGCTCCAGCAGCAGGCCGCCGATCC
>JACMMN010000384.1 GCA_014379075.1 Pyrinomonadaceae bacterium
ATCGGCGGCACGGCCTTGAAACCGATGGCCGACGGTTCGTTCACGCTCGGGGATCGCAAGATGAAATTTGCCGACGGGAATCCCGCGACCGCCGCGATCAATAACGTGGACGGCTCCGTCACGCGGCTCACACTCGTAACCGAATGGACACCCATCGCCGCCGATCTAACTGCGTTAGCGGGCGACTGGCACAGCGAAGAGGCGCAAGCTACCGTCAAATTCGCCGTCGAAGGCGACAAGGCGTTTATCACCCAACGGCCATCGACAAAGCTTCCGCTGCGTCCAATTTACAAAGACCATTTTTCGACACCAGGCTACGTGGTATGGGTGACTCGCGACTCAGCAGGAAAGATCGATAGACTTCACGTCGGCGGGCCGCGTATGCGGGATATGCCATTCACGAGGGTTGCGGTAAAACCGTAAGTATTTTCAGAATGGATCAAGTAACTATTAGACAAGCGACATTGGCCGATCTCGACACTCTGCTCTCATTTGAGCAGGCTTTGATCAATTTCGAACGTCCGCTTGATGCGACGATCAAGGCCGGAAACATTAGCTATTACGATTTAGAAAACATGATCTCAGCCGCAAGCGTTAAGATTGTCGTAGCTGAATCGGCAGGCGAAATAGTCGGATGCGGCTACGCCAGCATCGAAGACTCGAAACCTTATCTAGCCCACCGCCAGCACGCATACCTTGGTTTCATGTACGTAGTCCCGGAGCATCGCGGAAACGGCGTGAATAGGCTGATAATGGACGAACTTAAACGGTGGTCTGTTTCGAAAGGAGTGACGCATATGCGGCTTGAGGTGTTTGCCAGTAATCCCGCAGCAATTAAGGCGTATGAAAAAGTCGGTTTCGCGTCTCGTTTACTGGAAATGACCGCAAGCCTTGACGAACTTTGACGCGGCAAAGAAACAAATTGAAGGGCTCCGCGGCCGAGGGTTCGCTTGTGATATTAAAATGACAGAAAAAAAGGCCCAGAAAATCACCCGGCGGCAGCTTATTAGTGGAGCCCTCGGTGGTGTTGCCGCGGCAAATATGGTGTTTGGCTCGAGCGTGAACGTGCCGGCTGAGCGCCCGAACATTTTGTTCATTCTTGCCGACGACCTGGGCTGGGGCGACCTCAGCTGCTACGGGCGGCCGGATTATCAAACGCCTAATCTTGATCGCCTCGCGAAAGGCGGAATGAGATTCACGAACGCATATTCCGCTGCGCCTGTTTGCACACCAACGCGGGTCGGATTTCACACCGGCCGATATCCTGCGAGGCTTCCCGTTGGCCTTGAAGAACCGATCCATGAACGAAGTGCGATCGGCGATCGCGTCAAAACAACGGGTATTCCGATTTCTCATCCGACCGTCTCATCACTTATCAAAGCCGCGGGTTACGAAACTGCGCTTGTCGGCAAGTGGCACGTAGGTTATTGGCCGGACTTTGGGCCGCTGAAGTACGGTTTCGACGAGTTCTTCGGAAATATGAGCGGAGCGGTCGATCATTTCTCTCACAAGGATATGACAGCCAACCTTGATCTTTACGAAGGCGAAGTCGCTGTCGAACGCGTCGGTTACATGACCGATCTTCTAACAGATCGAGCGGTGGGCTACCTCAAACGACCGCATCAGAAACCGTTCTATCTCAGCCTTCACTACACCGCTCCGCATTGGCCGTGGGAAGGCCCGAAAGATCAGACATTTAGCGATGCGATGAAGTACGGACCTGTCGGATTCCGCGCCGGAGGCTCCCTGAAGGTGTATGCCGATATGATGAGGAGTTTGGACGCGGGTATCGGACGCGTCCTGAACACGCTGAAAGCCGCCGGGCTGGAACGAAACACGCTTGTCATTTTCACCAGCGACAACGGCGGCGAGCGGTTCTCATATAACTGGCCCTTCAAAGGGCAAAAAATGGAACTATTTGAGGGCGGCGTCCGCGTCCCTGCTATCGTAAGATGGCCCGGCGTGACGACCGCTGGCGAGGTCAGCGATCAGCCCGTGATCACGATGGATTGGACCGCTACCATGGTCGCAGCCGCCGGAAACAAACCCGATCCGAAATACCCGCTAGACGGCCAGGATATTGCCGATGTGCTGAAGCGGAAACAGCCGCTCTTCGAAAGGCCGTTTTTCTGGCGAACCAAACGTCAAGGGGCTATGCGTCACGGAAAGTGGAAGTACATCCGCGAAGGTAAAAGCGAGTTTCTTTATGACCTGTCAGTCGATGAACGCGAGCAGGCCGACCATGCGGCCTCACAGCAGTTAATGCTTGAGCGGCTGCGGGGCGAATTTAATAAATGGGAGTCAGAGATGATGCAGTACCCTGAAACGCCCACCCAAACTCGGAAGTCTTAATCCGACGCAATAAGCTATCGATATGAGAACAACAAGAAATTTTATTTTGTTTTTTCTGATCCTGTCTTTCGCTGTCGGCTCCCCTGCTCAGGATCCATCGAAACGGGTTGATGATTTTATCGCTGTGGAGATGACCGCGCAAAAGATTCCCGGTGTTTCTGTGGCCGTTGTGCGGGACGGAAAGCCGATGATCGTAAAAGGCTATGGCTTGGCAAATGTCGAGCACCAGGTCGCCGTGAAGCCCGAAACGATCTTTCAGTCCGGTTCGGTCGGCAAGCAATTTACGGCGATGGCGGTGATGATTCTTGTCGATGAAGGCAAGATCGTTCTCGATGAAAAGATCGGTAAATATTTGGGCCCGGTGCCGGAGACTTGGAAAGACATCACCGTTCGGCATCTGTTGACGCATACGGGCGGAATGACCGATTACACTGAGGATTTTAATCTTTGGCAAGACTATACCGAGGAGGAACTCTTGAAAAAAGCGCAAGCTGTGCCGACTGCGTTTGCACCCGGTGAGCGGTGGCAATACAGTAATCTCGGCTATCTGACATTGGGCGTACTGATCCGCAAGGTTTCAGGTAAATTTTACGGTGATTATTTGCAGGAACGGGTATTCAAGCCGCTGGGAATGACGACCGCCCGAGTTATTAGCGAAGCCGATATTATTCCGAATCGCGCGATGGGCTATCGATTGGCAAGCAGCGAATTGAAACATCAACATTGGGTTGCTCCGCAGTTCAACACGACGGCGGATGGGGCTCTTTATCTAACAGTTCTCGATATGATCAAATGGGATTATGCTCTCACAAAAGGCATGCTTATAAAAAAGGAAAGCTATGCCCAGATGTGGACGCCCGTGAAACTGAACAACGGTCGAACGGCTAACTATGGATTTGGCTGGATGCTGGAGGAAAATGCCAACGGTCGCAAAGTGATCGAGCATGGAGGCGCGTGGCAGGGCTTCAAAGCTCACATAGCACGGTACCCCGACGATAAACTCACTGTCATCGTTCTTGCCAATCTCGCCCAAGCCAACCAAGGAAGGCTGGCCCGAGGAATCGCCGAGGCCTACGAACCCGGTCTCATTCCGAAACCTATCGAAGATCCGGAACCACAGGCGACGGCATTATTTCGCGATCAGTTGAAAAAAATGTCTGCGGGGATACCGGATCTCGACCTTTTCACGGCAGAGATGCAAAAGAATATAAGCGGACCGCAAGACCGCTTCACTGTTTTTATTAAGTCTCTTGGCGAAATAAAGAAATTCGAGCTTATGGCCCGTAAGGTGACTGCTGACGAGATCTCGTACCGTTATCGCATCGAATTTACGACCGAGACCGCCTACATGAACGTAACTAAACGAACGGACGGCAAGATCGCGGCTTTAGGTTTTCAGCCCGCTTAGTTGGTTAGAGTTTACATAAATCGGGCTTTAGCTAAATAGATTAGCCCTGGGTCAAAATCTGGTTACATTTCGTTTGGTCAACAAAGAGCCGCGAGCCTTATTTAACCGACGATATCCGGAACAAAGTTTTCGATCACATCAGGCAAAATGCGCGGGAAAAGGGAATCCATATTGATTTCATCAACGGCTATGTTGAGCATGTTCATTGTTTAATATCTCTCGGTACTAACCAAACAATTGAAAATTTGATGAAGCTGATAAAAGGCGAGTCTTCATTTTGGATTAACAAAAATAAACTGACCAAAACCCGGTTCGGATGGCAGGACGAATATTTTGTTGTTTCGGTGAATGAGGCAAGTCTGGAAAGTGTCAGAAAGTATATTGCGAAACAAGAAGAGCATCATAGAAAGATTTCTTTTGGTGATGAATTTGAAAACTCTTTATTGAGAGCG
>JACMMN010000385.1 GCA_014379075.1 Pyrinomonadaceae bacterium
ATGTCGGAACAGCAGAACGAGATCGTAAAACGTCTGGATGTGATGGAATTCATCGCCCGTGACGGCTCATCCGTCGAACGCGACGAGGCAGGCAGCCCGCATGACGGACTTCCGATCGGGGCGCCGTTTCCCGATTTCAGCATCGCAAACGGCGGCGGCAAAGTCGTAACCTTTGAAAATATTCTGGCCGAAAGGAAGCCGACGTTCTTCGTCTTTGTAAGCCCGACATGCATTCCGTGCGGATCTCTTTTGCCCGAGGTGATGGAATGGCAGGACGAAATGAGAGAAAAACTTAATTTCGTTATCATCAGCACCGGCTCGCGCGATCTGAATATTAAAAAATTCGGCGAAGAAATCGCCGGGCAGGTATTGCTCGAAGACAAAAGGGAACTGGCCGAAAAGGTTCAGGCAAAATGGACGCCGACCGGTGTTCTGGTTTCGAGTGAAGGCTTTATCCAGAGCCATCCGGCGTCCGGCGACACAGCTATCCGCAGATTGGCCGACAAGATCCGGCACGAAGATCTGACACGGGATTTTCTTTACTTTACCGAAACAAACGTGACCGGAAAACCGCCGCTTATAGGCAAGTCGATCCCTGAGTTTTCCCTGGAAGATCTGGACGGCCGCAAATGGATAAAAGACGATCTTATAGGAAAGGAGACCTTGGCGATCTTCTGGGGCACCGACTGTCCTCATTGCGTACGCATGATGCCTGAGATTCAGGAATGGGATAAAAGCAGATCGGCGAACGATCCGAATCTAATCGTTTTTTCCGAAGGTGATCCGGGTGAGCACCGCGAACTCGGCTTATCTTCTCCGATATTGCTGGAAAAAGGCCACAAAACGGCCATCGGTTTCGGAATGTTCGGAACACCGTCCGCTGTGCTGATAGATGAGCAGGGAAGAATTGTGACCGAAACCGCGATCGGAGCGGGAAATATTTGGGCGCTCATTGGGAAGTGAGGATCGATTACGAATTTAGATATGACGTTTGGTTTCGCAATAAGAGTTGTAAAGTCCTATGACTCGTAATTTAAAATTTGCAATTTTATGCACCCGATAGAGTGGAAAATAACCGCGCAGGACGGCGAAGCGCGTACAGGCATTTTGCGAACGAGGCGTTCAATAATTGAAACGCCCGTTTTTATGCCTGTGGGAACTCAGGGCGCGCTGAAGGGCGTGCGGTTTGAATGGCTGGAAAACGAACACGACGCGCGGATAATTCTCGGAAATACATATCACTTGTTTTTGCGCCCCGGCGTCGAGACGATCCGCAAACTCGGCGGGCTGCACAAATTCTCTACCTGGGATCGATCTTACCTGACTGATTCCGGAGGATTCCAGGTGTTTTCGCTTACCGATTTGCGAAAGCTTTCCGAAGACGGCGTCGAGTTTCGTTCGCACCTCGACGGCAGTAAACATTTTCTGTCTCCTGAAGTTTCGATGGAAGTTCAGGCGGCTTTGGATTCGGAGATCGCGATGGTATTCGACGAATGCCCGCCCGGCGATGCGGGATTCGATAAAACACGGGAAAGCCTGGAATTGACCGCCCGCTGGGCAAAACGTTCGAAGGATAGGTTTGATGAACTGCAGGATAACGGGTTCCTGTCAGAACCACCAGCGATAGCGGGTGGCTCAATGCGGCCTTCTCTGAAACCGAACACGATAGACATCGATCTTCAACCACACGATACCGCAAGTGGTTCTGACAGGACTCAGAACGTCAAATTGTCGGGCAAACAAGCACTTTTCGGCATCATTCAAGGAGCGGGACATTTGGATCTCCGCCTGGAAAGCCTCGAAAAAACGGTAAATATCGGCTTCGACGGCTATGCGATCGGCGGCCTCAGCGTCGGGGAAGAAAAAAGCGTGATGTACGAAGTGCTGGAATATATCGCGCCGAAAATGCCGCAGGACGCTCCGCGCTATTTGATGGGTGTCGGCACGCCTGAGGACCTGATCGAAGGAGTCGCGCGCGGCGTCGATATGTTCGATTGTGTGATGCCGACCCGAAACGGCCGAACCGGAAGTGCATTTACTTCCACGGGAAAGATCAACATTCGCAACGCCAAACACTCACAGGACGAATCGCCGCTCGACGCCGATTGCCCTTGCTCGGTCTGCCGCAGATATTCGAGGGCGTATTTGCGTCATCTTTACCAGGCCGGCGAAATGAATGCCGCCATTATGATCTCGCACCACAATCTCGCTTTCTTCCTTGACACTATGCGTGCGGTTAGGCAATCTATCAAATTCGGCGGTTTCTCGCGGTTTCGGGAAGAATTCCTATACAAATTAGGCGACGGCGACCGTTCGGACGTTTGATTAACTCAATTCAAACGTCTATGATTGAGTTTTTATCTCTGCATCAAAACAATGAATATAGTTCTGTTATTTTTCCAGGAAGGTGGAAGCTACGGTATTATCACCGCGATCCTTCCCTTCGTATTTATCTTCGGAATCTTCTATTTCCTCGTGATCCTGCCGCAAAAAAAGCAGAAGCAGCAGCTTCAGGAATTGATCACGCAATTGAAGATCAATGACGAAGTCGTGACGAACGGCGGAATTATCGGCAAGATCAAGGAAGTCAGGGATACGAGTTTTATCATCCAAAGCGCCGAGAAATCGTTTTTGGAAGTCGGGAAATCCGCCGTGGTCGGGAAAAAGGCGGAATAGGTTACCTCGTAATTCGTCACTTATCGACGAATCGCGAACAACCAATACATATTAATGAAAAACAACAGTTTGTGGATAAGAACAGCGGTCATTGTGGTTATCACGCTGGTAGGGATCTATCTGGTATTCGGCCCTCGCAGGGTTCCCGTTGGAAATGACTTCACTTGGACGGGCATCAAGGCCAACCTCGCCGAAAACATCAATCTCGGATTGGATCTGAAAGGCGGTTCGCGTCTTGTAATGCGCGTTAAAACCGACGATTACCTGAAAAAGCTGACAGAGAACAATGCTCAGGCGGCTTTACTTGCCGCCCAGGATGCGAAATTGCCGGTTAGCGGGAATAAGGTCGTCGCGGAAAACGGCACCTATTCACTCTCGCTCGAAACGACCGATCCCGCACAGGCTCAGACCATTATCGACGAAGTAAAAAAGAAGGTCGATTTTTCAAGTTGGACCGAGGAAACGAACGGAAATACCATAAGCTGGAGGTTGCCGTCGCCGACCCAGACCATTTTTAAAGAACAGGCCGTCGTACAGGCTCTTACGATCATCGAAAGCCGCATCAACGAATTCGGCGTCAAGGAACCGACACTGCAGCGGCACGGTTCACCGACATCGGGCCGCATTCTATTGCAGATGCCCGGCGTCGATGACCCCGAACGAGTAAAAAAACTGATCGGTGCGAAATCCACGCTGTCTATCTTAAAGGCCGTTGACCCTTACCAGCCCTATCCGACCAGGGAAGCTGCGGAGCGATCGCTCGGCGCAACAGTTCCATCGAACCGTTTGGTTTTGCCATATAACGAAAAGGACGACGGTACGGCTCAATCAAAGGACGCAGCCGCACAGACGCCTCCTCAATGGGTAGTTGTCGAACTTCCGGCCGTTGTCGAGGGAAGCGAAATGCGTGATGCTTCGGCATACTCACAGACCGGCGGTGATACAAATTACGAGATCAATTTCTCACTAAAACCCGATGGTGCAAAGAAATTCGGGGATTTTACTACCAAAAACGTCGGCAAATATTTAGCGGTTCGATTGAATGAAGAGATCAAATCGGTTGCATCCATCAATTCGCCAATCTTTGAATCCGGCAGAATAACCGGACGTTTTTCGAAAACCGCGGCTGAAGATCTGGCATTGACTCTAAAAACCGGATCGCTCCCAACAGACATCGAATATCAGGAAGAACGAACCGTCGGGCCGAGCCTCGGTGCCGATTCGATCCGCTCGGGTGTGGCGGCATCACTGGCAGGAATGATCTTTATCGTCGTTTTCATGCTTATCTATTATCGCGGATCGGGAATAAATGCGGTGATCGCATTGATCCTGAACCTCTTGCTGACCCTTGCGGCTCTTATCATGGTCGATTCGACCCTGACGCTGCCGGGAATTGCGGGCCTTATTCTGGGCATCGGCATGGCGGTGGATTCCAACGTCCTTATATTTGAGCGAATGCGCGAGGAACTGCGTGCCGGACACAATGTCGCCGCCGCTGTTTCGACGGGTTTTGATAAGGCGTTCATCACCATTATCGACACGCATGTAACGACCATTATTTCGGCCATCATCCTTTACATGTACGGATCGGGCCCGATCCGCGGATTCGCCGTGACGCTGATCCTCGGATTGCTCATAAATCTTTTCTCCGCGGTTTTCGTATCGCGAACGATCTTTATGTGGCTGCTTGAACGCAACCCGGAAATGAAAAAGCTTAGTATCTAGCCGTCGGCGATCAGCATTCAGCAAACTTCGGCTGACAACTGACCACCGACCACTGCCAAAAATGTTTGAATTTTTTACCAATATCAAAGTCGACTGGATGGGCTGGCGCAAGCCGCTCATCGCCGTTTCTATCCTTATACTGCTCGCGGGTTTAATTTCGGCTATCGGCAGGCAAATGACCGACGGCGGAACCGACGCATTCAATCTCGGCGTCGATTTTCAGGGCGGAACCGTAATTACCGCGAAATTCAAACAAAAACCCACGACTGATGACGTGCGCTCCGCTTTGAATGTCGTTGGCATCAATGAATCTGTTATCCAGGATTCGACCGACAAACAGGATGAGTTGCTGATAAAGGTTCCGCTGCTGAACAATGTGGAAACAGGGCAGCCTGCCGCATCGGCTGAAACGCCGGTAAATTCGAATACCGCCGTTACGGCGGAAACCACTGCCGAAACGACGTTGAATACCCAGGTCGACAAAGGCCGGACGCTCGTAAAACAGGCTCTGGACACATTCGGCAAGGAAGCCGAGCCGGCGTTGGCTCTGCAGGACGATGCAGCCGCCGCATACAAGATCGTCGGAACCGATTCCGTTGGCCCGGTCGCAGGTGCCGAACTGCGTACGCAGGCGATCCAGGCGACCTTGCTTGGCATGATCGGGATCCTGCTGTTTATTGCGTTCCGGTATGATTGGACGTACGCGGCCGGTGCTGTTATCGCCGTGTTTCACGATGTTTTGATAACTCTGGCGTTCTTTTCGGTATTTCAATGGGAAGTCAGCCTTACCGTTTTGGCCGCGTTTTTGACGCTGGTCGGTTTTTCGGTGAACGACTCGATCGTCATTTTCGACCGCATCCGCGAAAACCTCGGCCTGCATCGGGATAGATCGTTGTACGATCTGACGAATCAGTCGATCAACCAGACGATGTCGCGCACTATCGTGACGAACGGCCTCGTTTTTCTTTCGGTTTTGGCTCTTGTTTTGTTCGGCGGCGAAGTGCTCCGAGGCTTTTCGCTCGCACTTTTCGTCGGCTCGATCGCGGGAACTTATTCAACCATAGCCATTGCCAGCCCTATCGCCATCTGGTGGCAGAGCAAGATCGGGGCAGCCAAGATAAAGGAAGTTCAGCTGCAGCAGAGTGGCGAAAAGATTGCTTCGGCATCACGCCGCTCGGTCACCCGCAGGCCGGTTACACGATAAATAACGGTTGCTTGCCCTTGTAATCGCAGAAGAGGGCCGTTTCGCTCGTTTTAGCCGAAAAAAAATGCGAATTCGCATTAATTAACATCGATTATTCTTGACTTTCGTTAACTAAAAATTTAGACTGCATAACGTTGCTGGTCAATTAAATATTTCGTATCTGCTTTTTTTCGTTTGCTTCATACATTTGAGGACGAAATTTTAAGGCTTTTTGTATGCGTTGCCGGCAAACGATCATTTTGCCCCGCACTTAATGCCCGGAAATTCAAACGATATTAAAGAGCCGATCGTTCCATGAATCGAGGCCGTCCGCTACTTCGATTACAACTGGAATTGTAATTTTTACCATCATAGCAATAGTAAGGTTTCGTAACCCTTGACCTAGTTTGGCACCGGAAAGTAAGGGAGGAAATTAAGATGTTAGATCAATTAGTCGAGTCGAAAAGCCATGCGTCCGAGGACACCCGACGGAGCAGCTTTCTTTTGACGACCTTTGTGATCATGGTGACGATTCTCATGAGCGCGTGGCTTTACAGCCTCTTTGCAAAGGATTACGGCATGGGCGGCGATGAATTGTCGCTGGAGACCCTTGTCGCTCCGCCGGTGATCGAGGATCAGCCTGAACCGGAGCCGGAAAAGGAACCGGAAAAGCAAAAAGATCCTAATGTGGATGTCCGCAAGGAGATCATAGCGAGCATGGACGAGCCGCCGCC
>JACMMN010000386.1 GCA_014379075.1 Pyrinomonadaceae bacterium
AACCTGGTCGCCAAACTGTGCGACCGCAGGCAAAGTGCCTTCTACCTTTATTACCGCTATGTCAGTATAAGCGTCTGCGCCTACCAGTGTGGCGGCAACTTCTGTGCCATCAGCGTAGATAACTTTGAGGCTCTGCTGGCCGTCTACTACGTGCTGGTTGGTGATAATGTAGCCGTCGCTGCTGATAATAATGCCCGAACCGAGGGCTTCCGATGTCTGGCTGCGGCCCTGACCGAACCTGCCCTGCACCGTAGTCTGCATTGTGTTCACCACTGTGACTACCGCCGGGCCTGCTATTTTCACAGCGTTTCGTTTCGAAAGGTGCTCGATCTTTTGGCTATTTCAGCGGCGATCATTCTTGGCTTCGGCCGCATAGGGAATTTTATCGACGGACAGATATTCGGTAGCCTCACCGATCTTCCGTGGGGCGTGAAATTTCCTAACGTCGAAGGTGTTCGCCATCCTGTCGTTCTGTATGACGGCCTTAAAAACTTTCTGCTCGTTCCGTTTTTGCTATGGGTAAGAAGTTGGGGCGTCGCTCCGGGCAGGGTCGCCGCGATTTTTGTGATCGCTTATGCCGCTCTGCGCATTCCAATAGACTTATTGCGAGAATATCCGACATCGATGTGGGGTTTGCCTAACGGGCAAATGCTCAATATTCTAATGGTGATCGCCGGCATCATCGCTCTTGCAGTAAATATTTATACAGCCCGTTCCAAACGCGAAAGACCTGATCCACCTCAAAACGTTAGTGAATCCGGATCGCCGGGTTTTCGGCGTTTGGCCCTGGCCGCAATCTGCATCATACCTTTGGTAATTCCCAGCGACGCGACACGCGATATTCCGGCAAGCTATGGGACACGGCATCAGGGTCTCGAACACTCGTGGATGTATCCGAATATCGCGGAAGGTTTAGAGAAAGCCGAACGAGAAAAAGAGCAGGGCAGATAGATCGCCCGATCTTGAAGAGTTCTGCGTTGCCAGTTTCTCTTTTTGGGTATATAATTCCGCGCAATCCTCAGTAGCAGTTTGATAAGGTCTCCCTGACGCAAGATATTCGAAGGAGGTTTTATGTCGCAATCAGTTCAGGCAACGGAAATAAACGAAGAAAAAATGAATGCCTTTATGGGCAAGGTTATAGGTGATTTCGGGGCGTCGCTGAGTTCGGTTTTGAGTTACATCGGAATGAAGCTCGGCCTTTACGACGCACTGGCAGAATATGGATCGATGACCCCATCTCAGTTGGCGGCAAAGACGGGCACGACGGAGCGTTATATTCGCGAATGGCTTGTTAATCAGGCCGCCGGTGGATATGTGCATTACGATCCTGCAAGTTCCACCTATTCCCTTCTTCCGGAACAGGAAATAGCCTTGACTGATGAGACGAGCCCTTATTATGTCGGCGGCGGATTCTATGTCGTTAAAGCAATGATGAATGCCCAACCGCGTATTTCCGATGCATTTAAAAAAGGCGGGGGAATGCTTTGGGGCGAACATGACCCAGATCTCTTTGTCGGAACGGAAAAATTTTTTAGGCCGGGATACCAGGCTCATCTAGTCGCCGAATGGATACCTTCTTTGACCGGCATCGAGGAAAAATTGAAGGCTGGAGCGAAGGTGGCCGATATCGGCTGTGGACACGGAGCTTCAACGATGATACTTGCCGGAGCTTACCCGGATTCCCAGTTTTTCGGTTTTGACAATCACGAGCCTTCTATCGCGAATGCAAAGGCCAAAGCCGCTCATGCCGGATTGGCCGGCCGTGTCAAATTCGCGCTTGGCGGAGCGAGCGATTTTCCAAATGAAAAATACGACTTGATAGCGTTTTTCGACTGCCTGCACGACATGGGCGATCCTAAAGGCGCCGCAAAACACGCGTTTGAGACGCTTGATTCAGACGGCAGCGTTTTGATCGTCGAGCCTATGGCCGGAAACTCGGTAGAGGAGAATTTCAATCCGATAGGCAGGACGTTCTCGGCGGCATCGACGCTGTGCTGTACGGCGAATGCTCTGGCTGCCGGCGGTTCCGCGTTGGGTGCGATAGCCAGCGAAGAAGTATTGAAAAAAACAGTAATGGCCGGCGGCTTCAGCCAATTCCGCCGAGCGGCCGAAACCCCGTTTAACCGGGTTTTCGAGGCGAGAAAATAGGAGCCTTATTGCTCCGCCCTCGATCGAATAGTTCTCTGTGTTCGCGTCACAATAACCAAGGAGACAGATGGAATTTGACGTAAGTCCCGTGCCGCTCAAAGAAAAGATCGACTATCTCGCCCCTGACGGGTCGGAGATTCGCCTGCTTATTAATGGTTTGAACGGCAATCTTTGTCACTGCACATTGCCTGCGGGTTCGACTACCGTTCCGGTTCGCCATAGAAACGTCGAAGAGCTTTGGTTTGTGATCGAAGGCCGTGGTCAGATCTGGCGGGAGGGCCTGGCGGAAAACGAAGTTATCGAAGCTCTCCCCG
>JACMMN010000006.1 GCA_014379075.1 Pyrinomonadaceae bacterium
GAGAAAAAATGCCTCGTCCGCTTTGACCGTTCCGCCGCCCGCGGTTTTTACGGGTCCGAGTTTCGGAGCAATAAGCTTTGTCATAGCTCCTTCTTTTTCCAGAGCATTCTTCACAGCTAACAATGCACTTCCATCAACGCCGTCCGCCGCCAAAATTGCGATCCGACGGGTTTTGATGGTGTTTTTGATCGTATTCTCCATGCTCAAAGCTCCCGATCTTTCGATGGACGATTTAACTTTTATGGGCTGCACCGATCTTGGATTGGTATCGGCACCGAACGATTGGTTCATCAACGGTTCGGGTTTCGGCACCTCAATGCCGAGGTTATCTGAGATACGTTTTGCCAGCGAGTTATCGACCTGTGTCAGATTGCCGACCATTCTTACACGTATGGCGTCCGTTTCGAGCTTGCCCAGCTCGAAGCTGAAGGCGTTGACGATATGCGTCTTTTCCGCCTCGGACTGGCTATTGTAAAACAGCGTCGCCTGGCTGAAATGATCGTGAAAACTCTTACTTCGCGCACGCACCTTCTTGGCATCGACGCGTTCCTCGTGCGAATGGAAACCGCCGTCGCTCATCATCGCCTGAAATGGACAGCCGCCGGCGGTGATATTCGGTTCATACGCCGTTTTTCCCTTATCGATGGTCATCCGCATATGAGCGTCACGCTGATTATTATGTACTGGAGCTACTGAGCGATTGATCGGGATCTCGTGAAAATTCGGGCTTCCCAGACGCGAAAGCTGCGTGTCGGTGTATGAAAAAAGCCGTCCCTGAAGCAGCGGATCGTTTGTAAAATCGATGCCGGAAACGATATGTCCGGGGTGAAACGCGACTTGTTCGGTTTCGGCGAAAAAATTGTCCACGTTGCGGTTTAGTGTCATCTTGCCGATCCGCCTTACGGGTACAAGTTCTTCGGGAATGATCTTGGTGGGATCAAGCAGGTCGAATTCGTATTTATGCTCATCTTCCTCGGGAACGATCTGCACGCCGAATTCCCATTCGGGAAACGCCCCTGCTTCGATCGCTTCCCACAGATCGCGGCGATGAAAATCGGGGTCTTTGCCCGAGATGCGGGTCGCCTCGTCCCACGCAACCGAGTGAACACCGAGCAGCGGCTTCCAGTGAAATTTAACAAAAGTCGATTTTCCTGCTTCATTGATGAAACGAAATGTGTGAACGCCGAAACCTTCCATCATGCGCAATGATCGGGGTATCGCCCTGTCAGACATCGCCCACATTAGCATATGCGTCGATTCCGGCATCAGCGAGGCAAAATCCCAAAATGTGTCGTGTGCCGAGGCCGCCTGCGGGATCTCATTGTGCGGCTCGGGTTTGACGGCGTGTATAAGATCCGGAAATTTTATCGAATCCTGAATAAAAAAAACTGGAATGTTATTGCCGACCAGATCGTAATTGCCTTCGTCAGTGTAAAATTTAACGGCAAATCCGCGCACGTCACGAGCCAGATCGGTCGATCCTTTCGAACCGGCGACCGTTGAAAACCTAACAAAAACAGGCGTTTTGCGGGTGGTGTCGTTCAGGAATTTCGCCTTTGTATATTTCGCCATCGATTCATAGAGTTCGAAGATTCCATGCGCGCCTACGCCGCGGGCATGAACAATACGTTCCGGAATACGCTCGTGATCGAAATGCGTGATCTTTTCGCGCAAGATAAAATCTTCCAGCAGCGTCGCTCCGCGTTCGCCCGCCTTTAGCGAATTCTGATTATCATTGATTCGAAGCCCATGATTGGTGGTGAGAAATTGATCTGTTCCGTCCGAGCGGTTTAGTTCTAAATCCTGCAGTTTCTTGTTGTCACTAGTGTCCTTCTTGGCCATAACCCTCCCTTGTACTGTGTTTTGAAATAAGTTTTCAAAGTTTATTAGTTGAAAAAAAAATAGAACTTTTTTCCTAAATCGGGCAAATAAAACGTATGATTGAGTTTCGCAATATATCCAGTGACTTGCAAGCTTTTTTCGATAAGCTAAGGTGAAAACATGAAAGCGATCGCGGTAACGCCAAAAACAAAGAACAGCGTTCATTTGGTTCGAATGGAAAAGCCCAAGGTAGGCGACATCAAAAACGGAAATGGTGTCTTGGTCGAAGTTTTGAGGGTCGGAGCCTGCGGAACCGACCGCGAGATAAATAACGGCGAATACGGCGTCGCGCCGAAGGGCTTCGATTTTCTCGTTCTCGGCCATGAAAATTTCGGCCGTGTTCTAGAAATAGGCGAGAATGTTAAAGATCTGGAAGTCGGTAATTACGTTGTAGCTACAGTACGTCGGCCGTGCGGATCTAGTATATATGACGAGATCGGCCAGCAGGATTTTACGACCGATGATAAATATTTCGAGCGCGGCATCGCGCGCCTGCACGGTTACATGGCCGAGTTTTATGTGGAAGATGCGGAGTTTTTGATTAAGATCCCGCCTGCCATCGCCGAGATCGGCGTTTTGCTCGAACCACTCTCGATCATCGAAAAAGGCTTGAAACAGGCGAGCGATATCCAGGAGCGTTTGAAGATCTGGCAGCCGAAAACCGCTGCCGTGCTTGGCATTGGAAATGTCGGCCTTCTTACCGTTATGGCTCTGCGAATGCGAGGTTATGATGTTCACGGTTTCGGCAAACAAACCAGATCAGACTACCTTAACGCGGAACTTTGCGAGGCAATTGGAGCAACCTACGAGTCGACCGAAGAATTGCCGCTAATTGAAAGCACCAAAAAATACGGCGAATACGACCTGATCTTTGAATGCACCGGCTATTCGCCGATCATTTTCGACGCGATGCAGTCGCTGAACGAAAACGGCATTCTCATTCTCTCGTCCGTCACCGGCGGCGACCGAAAGACCGACGCCGTTCCATCGGACAAGATCAATCAGCAGTTTGTGCTCGGAAACCGGGCGATGGTCGGCACCGTGAATGCGGGCCGCGAGCATTTTGAAATGGGCGTCCGCGACATAGCACTTTGCGAGGCAATGTATCCCAAATGGCTAGGAGGCATGATGA